>CALLAG010000197.1 GCA_938002705.1 uncultured Saprospiraceae bacterium
TGGACATAGACAAGGCGAGAAGAGGGATTATAGCCTTCGCTAAATGACTGATGAACAACGCAGTATATGTTCATTATATTCGCTTAAGAAAATTTCAATTTTCTGTTCAGCCAAGAATGTAGTAGATAGAGGTACCCTAAATGTAGTTTTAATTTTTCCGGAATGATTAAGATAGATGTGACGCTCATTAAGCATTAGGCGTTTTGAGAGCTTATAATTCTTACACGTAAGAGCTGACTGCGATAGTCATTTTGAACAATTTTAAGAATTGTGAGTATTTCTGATACTTTTGATACCGTATTCTATAATTACTTACATAATATCTGTTGCATAATAGCCAATAGGTTTCTTTACAATTTTGAACTTAGAAACAAATAATAATAAATCCTTTATATATAAGGCCTTAGATAATTTCCTCACTCAGAAGTTAGCATTAAAGAAAGGAGAGCGTCTATTAGTGTTCTTACTGCAAGTATGCATATGCTTGATAGTAACTGTATTGCTGATACTTAAGCCATTGTTCTCAGGGATGATGCTTTCTGCTTATAGTGTGGCCATCATGCCATTGGCATATATTCTGATTGCAATTTTTGCAGTGGTGATACATTTTCTGATAAGTGCCCTACAGAGCGATAAGCCATTGTTCCGATCTATATTAATCAATCAATGGATACATGTATCAGCATTATTAGGGATAGGTATAGTGGTGAGTAATGCTGTCGTTCCTCATTGGATGACAGTAGTTCTATATGTCTATGCTTCTCTATATGCTGTTGTGACAGTATCATATTTCTATCAGTATTGCCAGTCTATTCTAACCATACGAGATGCTAAGAGGCTGTATGGATATATCGGTGCAGGAGCGATAGCAGGAGGTATCATAGGAGGCTATCTTACTAATGCTCTTATAGATATAATAGATAAGAGTGGCTTGCTCTATCTCAGTGCTATTTTCTTGATAATTACTTGTGCAATATATTATTACATCGACAGATTAGATTCTGAAGACTTAGAGCTTGACTTTGCTCGTCGTCCTAAGGGATTGATAGTTCCTCATGCACTTTCATTACTTAAGAACAGACACATTTTTAATATCGCTATGCTGATGGGCTTAGGTGTCGTAGTGAGTAGATTGGTAGATTATCAGTTCAGTTATCTGGCATTAGAGCATGTAGCCAGTAGTAATGATTTAGCCTCATTTTTTGGATTTTGGTTTTCTACTATTAATGTGATAGGGTTTATCATTCAGTTATTTGTAGTGCATATTGTAGTAGAGCGTTTTGGCATTACATATAGTTTATTGAGTATGCCAGTATTGTTATTGCTCGGGCTATTTTTTCTGATCTTTTTTCCAGTTTTATTCTTTGGTATTTTGGTTAAGTCATTTGACGGAAGTCTTAAGCAGAGTATCTACAAGACAGGTACAGAGTTAGTCATCATGCCCCTGAGCCCTAGTCTGAGACGTAAGGCTAAGACCTTTATAGATGTAGTAGTAGATAGTCTTGCTACGGGTTTTGCTGGATTTCTAATATATTCATTCAGTAATCTGATGGGGCTTTCATTTATGAAGATTAATGCACTTACAGTTATGACGTGTTGTGTTTGGATATTCTTCATCATACGTTCTTCTAAGAGTTATAATAAAGTCTTATTTAATCAAATAGAAGTCGACCAGAAATCCGTTAAGTCTAATCCTAAATTAACCAATGTCCAATATGTCAAGAATTACATTAATGATCAACGGTCCGCTGGACAGAGTGTAAGAGATGCATTGAAGAGCTTAATGATACACGATAATCATAATATACGTGTACTTGCATTGAGGGAGTATGGCCGCCGTTATTATGATAGTGATCGAGCTACAGTATATGAGATGACTAATTCTGATAATAGTGCATTGCAAGCTGAAGCTTATCGTGTAATCCTGAGTTGGTCTAAGACGCCAGAATCTATAGACAAGTTATATAGAACTACTAAGTTGAATAACCAGCCATATCTACTATCAGCGTTAGCTGATACGTTGCACTACAAGGTTCAGATTAAGAAGTATGGGGTACATAGTAAAATCCTCAAAACTTATAGATCATTAACAGATAGCTTGTATGATAACTATACTCCTATGTCTGAAGGTATCAACCACTTATTTAGAGCAGCCGTCGTATCAAGGTGTATAGAGATCTATCCTGTCATCGAGTCTGAGTTGTCTTCTAATCTTTCTCCAGCATATCAGAAAGCATCTCTTGATGCGATAGCCTATGGCGCAGATCCATATTTCTTTGATCGATTACTTATCGAGAATGTACATGTCGGTAATAATGAATCTTACTATAAATGTCTTGCCACCTTTCCTTCTCGACTACTCGCTAAGCTAAAGGCTAACTTGGATAATCCAAATGTGTTATTGAGGTATCTACCAGCATGTAGTTACATGGATAATCAGAAGACGGTTAATTTCTTATTCCAACTACTTGATCATAAGAATATAAGGACAAGAAGAAAGGCTTTGTATATGATTAATTACCTGAAGAGGAATTTTGATTATCTCAATTATAGTAATATAAAGAGTAAATCTAAACTGATTTCGGAAGTAAAATACCTTAAGAAATTGATGGGTAGTAGCTATGTGTTTTCAAACTTAAAAGTACAAAATCTCAGTGCTCAGGGAGTGAGTAGAGGTCTAAGCAGAGAGATTAATAGTTCTCTTGTCCGTATATTTATCTTCATAGGATTAATCACTGAGCGAGATGATATGCACTTAATATATAGTGCTATTAAGAGTAAGAGACAGAATTCGGCTTTGGATATATTAGACAGTGTGCTTCCTTATAGACTGAGAAAAGTTCTTGTCCCTATTATAGAAATTGTCGTTGCTAAAAATTGGACATTAGAGGATCTAAGAAATCAAAAAATTAAAATTCCTTCTAATAAAAAAGCTTTCAAATTTGTCAGATCTATACGGGATACGAACCTGAATGTAGCTATCAATGCTTACTTAAAAAATAAAGAAGAAGTCGAGCTTGTCTAAAGTTCTAATCTTTCGTTGCTTCTTTCATGACAGGTCCAGTCTGATTGAGGGGAAACTTAGCAGGGTCTCTGTTAAGGCCTAGTGCAGATTCTGCAATTTTGATAAGATCACGGCATATCTTAGAGCCATTAGGATCTTCTATAAGTGCTACAAGGATATACTTACGATCGCCCTTGCCGTCTATGAGTACGCTATCAGAATGAAAATTTCTCCAAGAGCCAGATTTCCTATACATGATAATACCAGGCTCTAATTTCCTTAGCGTATTGACGAACTTATGATTGATCTCAGGTTTGACAAGATATTTTTGCATCTCCTCATTGTATACACTGCTTACTAACTTGCCATAGGCGAGCATCGTATAGAATCGGCATACTTGATGTACAGTAGCTCCGTGAGATATCCCAAATAATGGATCTGGCTTTCTAATGTCAGCTTTAGCATATTTTTTTCCTACCCATAATCCACCACCCTTTTTTTTATCATAGAGATTATAATAGTCATTCTGTAGTACAGTTGCTATAGTCTCCAGGCCTATACGTTCTATCACTCTTGTAGTGGCTTGGTTATTAGATTTAGCAATCATAAGTCTCATGTCTTTTTTGAGAGCGTCATCATATGCTAATGTATTGTTCTTAACACACTCCATAGCTGCGAGTAGTACGGCTATCTTAGGGAGACTTGCAGAATACATCATATGATTACCATTGACAGTGGCATATCTGATGTTCTCTGGATCATGTAAGTCTACAAGCCCTACAGATAATCTTTTCTGGAGGATGAGATTGCGGTATACTTTATTCTTTGATATTCTATTAATGAGCTGATTCTGTAGATATACATCTACGGTATTCTCCAGTTCTACATACAACTCAGAGGGGTAAGGGTATGTCCCTGTATTAAATCTATATTGCGCATAGCATGACGATGATAGGGCAATAGCGCCTATAGAAATTATGACTATTTTTATGATATTAGACATCTTTCAAAGATAGATATAGTGAGTTATAATTACCGTTACAGTTTAGTTAATTTAACTAATTGTAAAGCGAACTTAATATTCTATCGCTAAGTTGTCCACTATATTAATCACGCTCAATCTAAGTTGTTTTATAATGCAGATACATTCTTTTATACGTACACTATTAGTTGTCAGTGTGATGATAAGTTCCTATAGTGGGATAGCTCAGCAGGTATCCAGAAGTCTGATATCAGAGTTTAAGGAAGATGTCAGAGGTCCATATAAAGATATCAAGTGGTTCTGTGATGATGGTAGTATAAGAGAAGCTCGCGATCCCTGTCCAGAGCCTATGGAAGGCGTCCAGCATGCACGATATAAAGATAATATTGTACAACTGGCAGAGAGGCATCATCTTTTTTTAGATCAGATACTAACTGGTACAGATCACAATATATTCTGGGATGAGAAGAATCAGAACAGTAGACTCAAGCAGTATCAGATAACTAATTTCCTATATGCTGCAGATAACGGATGGATACTCGAGAAAGCTAAGTCCTACCGCGGGGCTAAGCAGGTAGAAGACGAACAGAAATGGGGTCAAGAATTCTTAGAGTGGCTCGTCAGTAGCGATAGCCGTATAAGAGAGAACTTCCTCCTTATCAGAATGGCTGCAGAAGATATCCCCCATGGAGAAGAAAGTAATGTCAGCCAGCGGGTCCGGGCCTATTCTAAATTGCTCGCTGACCTTGATCCAAAGTTTATGGATCTCAGAATCAAAATACATAACAACCCTGATAGGGCAGATATAGATAATGTAGAGAAATGGACTACAACCCACGCGGACAGATTATCAAAGCAATCTAAGGAATATGCTACATCACTAATAGATGATATGAAAGTCATGTACAGGCCCTTCTCCACAGAAGATGTCAATGATTACTTAAGATATCTGCCTAAAGAATCTGATATATATTCTCATATCAAAACATTCAGCGATAATCATGCAGACAGCCCTGCTGCTCTCAGGAGTATAGAGATATGCGGACTACTTGCTAAGATCAGGTCTGACATCTATGACACTAAGTGGAGTGTAGCCAGAGTAAAGCTTATAGATCTGAGTAATTATCTGGAGGATGTCCTCATGCACAGTATCGGAGACTGGGATAATAATACGATTACTGACATCAGAGATAATCTATGTTTTCTCACAGAAGCCGTCTATGGTTGTGGTTATATAGAACTGTGGGAGTACGAGAAATTACAGAATGATATGGGGTGGCTACATGGATCTCACGTCAGTGTAGAACATCTTAATACCTACATATATAATACTCAGAAGATAGTGTTGTGGTCTACCCAGATGCTACAATCATTATATACTGAACCAGTTAATGAATTCAGAAATTTTGAGCCGCTGGTAGGAGGATTTGTAGATGACAAGATAAGATCTACTATTGTGTTAAGTGTAGGGCAGATCGTCTCTAGCCTGAAAGAAAAATTTAATACATATGCAGATAGGACTTCAATCATTATGAATAAAAAAAACATAGCTGGTATACAAGGTCTTAATCCAGGCATAGCTAAAGGTATTATAGAAGTTGTATCTCAGTTACCTGAGAATGTAGATCTTGATGCAGATAAGATATACGCATTCGATAGGCCTCCTGCAGATCTTAAGCCTGTCGCTGGGATACTTAATGTACAAGAAGGTAATCCTGTGAGTCATGTACAGTTGCTTGCTCGTAACCTAGCTATACCTAACGGTCTTATAAACTCAGAGCTGCTAGATTATCTTAAGAAATATGATGGCGAAGAAGTCTTCTATGCTGTCTCTCCCAAAGGAACAATAGTACTGAAGTTAGCCAAAGAAATGTCTAAGGAGGAGAGTAAGATATTTAAAAATAAAAATGAGGATAAGAAGCGATTAACGATCAGTACTTCTAAGATAATACTACATCCTGATAGCCTTCTTGATATGTCTAAGATAGATGCCAGCTACAGTGGGATATGGTGTGGTCCCAAGGCCGCTAACCTCGGTCAGCTTAAGCAAATGTTTCCAGACAATGTTGTAGATGGATTTGTAATTCCTTTCGGTGTATTCAAGGATCATATGGAGCAAGATATACCTGGGATAGGAGAGAGTTACTGGACTTACCTCAAGCGTATATTCTCTAATGAGAAATTAATGTATGCTCAGGGATTAGATAGAAAAGAGATAGAATGTATCACACTACAAGAGCTTAACTACCTGCAAGAACTTATAGAGAAAATGCCTCTCAAAGATGGTTTTATCAAAAATATAGAATCTCACTTTAAGACAATTTTCTCTGCTGATATAGGACGTGTTCCTGTGTTTCTGAGAAGTGATACTAATATGGAGGATCTACCAGAATTTACGGGAGCAGGTCTGAATCTGACATTGTTTAATGTATTAGAAAGACAGAAAATATTAGATGGAATCAAGAAAGTATGGGCATCGCCATATACAGAAAGAAGTTATCAGTGGAGACAACAGTACCTTGATAATCCAGAAGATGTCTATCCCAGTATACTGATAATCCCGAGTGTAGACGTAGATAAGTCAGGTGTAATTATCACTAAGGGAGTCAGTAGTGGAGATGTAGATGCTATAAGTATATCATTCAGTAAAGGCGTAGGTGGTGCCGTAGAGGGACAATCCGCAGAGAGTTACGTCATACACAAGAGCGGCTACATAGAGCTGATAAGTCCAGGTCGAGAGACAAAGTACAGAGTAATCCCACCTACAGGAGGATCTACTTTACGATATAATTCTCTAGACAGATCGGTACTTTCTGATACCGACCTCTTAAGTCTTAGAGATATGGCCACAAGTATAAGTGATAAGATGGATACGGTCAGCCCAGCTGGAGGTCCTTATGATATAGAATTAGGTATAAAAGATGGGAAAATATGGTTATTCCAAGTTAGACCATTCGTAGAAAATAAAGAGGCTAATGCTTCTCTATATTTAGAATCACTAGACCCTAAGTTTGACGATAAGCTAATACCGTTAGACGATACCAAATAGAAAATGATTATGAAAAGTCTACCAATAATAATTTTAATTTGCTTAAGTCAAAGCATCAATGCATATCCCATCGATGGGTATAAATATACAGGAATAGAAAGGTTACTCTACCAGTGGAGGATATACCAAGACTCTGCTGTAGACTCTAAGCTTAAGAAAGGCGCTTTTCTTATGATGGATGACATTAAGTTGTCATTAGTAGGAAAGGACTACGACTGGTCTACGCCTAAAGATAAGACAGTGCAGAGAACTGTAGACGGTATCTTCAGATCTTTAGAGCCGCAATATAGCCTTAGTGTTATGGATATATCGTCACCAGATAATATTAGATATGCAGAAAAAAGGGAGGACGTCGGTTACCAACCAGGTAGCGTAGGTAAGTTAGCTATCACAGTAGCACTGTTCTACGAGTTGTCTCGAGTATATGACAATGATTGGGATAAGATACATGCAGTGCTATACACTAAGAAAGTGAAAGCAGGACCGTGGAGTATACCTAACCATCACACGGTTCCTTTCTATGATATAAAAAAAGATAAATATACTAAGCGTAAGATAGTCCCTACTGATGAGTTTACTCTATACCAATGGTTAGACCATATGATGTCAGTGAGTAGTAATGCAGCTGCAAGTATATTAATGAGAGAAGCGATTCTTATACATATAATGGATAAGAGATATGACTGCGCCAGTTATGGAGATATGGATGCCGTATTTGCAGATACTGATAAATCTATCTTGGCAGACTTGTCAGAAGATATAATGAATTGCCCACTAAGAGAACTAGGAATCGATGATGACGAATGGAGATTAGGAGGTTTTTTTACAAGAGGAGCAGAACCTTACGTACCTCGTCAAGGAGGCAGCACCGGTACTACCAGGGGCCTAATGAAATATATGCTTGCAATGGAACAAGGTAAGATTGTAAATGAGAGAGTATCCTTAGAGATCAAGCGATTAATGTATCTCACTGATAGACGTATAAGGTATGCCAGTTCTCGTACAATAGCTGATGATGCTGTTTATTTTAAAAGTGGAAGTTTGTATAGTTTCAAGGATGAACCAGGATTTGTCAGAAAGCAATATGCTGGTAATAAATATAACTATATGAACAGTATCGCTATAATAGAAAAACAAGATAGTACGCAGAAGAAATATATGGTGGCTCTAATGAGTAATGTATTAAGAAAGAATAGTGTATCAGAGCACTATGGACTTGCAAGCCAGATAGATGGACTAATTATGAATGAATAAGAGCTTTCTTATAAGCTTAAGTATATTTGTAATTACAACAGCATAGATATCGAGAATAAAGAGATTATAGCATTAAGTGATACCCTATACGAAGCATCAAGGTCCATCAGAGTACTTAGGTCTGTTAACTGGGGTTTAGAGGTTAAGAAGGATTTCTTTGCTCAAGATGCCCAAGTGTTACCTAATGTGTCCTACCCTCAGTATGACCCATCAGATACTTTAAGGTTAGTAGAAGCTGCTCGGGCTATGATAGATTCCTCTGGTCCATTCAGTGCATGGGGACATAGGATCGCTGATAAGCTAGAGTACGGTTCCAGAATGTTATCTGCGATGGGTACTCCGGCTTTCTATACTAATTCTGCTAAGTTGTATGGAACTCCTAAAGATCTATTGCCTGATGGCGAGACGAATTCTCTTGACTTGGCACTGTTCTTTGAGGAGATGTATCAGAACATTGATAAGCTTGATATCGATGCTAATTTTCCTGAGATATATACATCTCAGCATATGGCTGATAGATTACTTGTAGAGGTAGATAAAATGTTTGGTGATGATGCTCCGGCGATCGTCATAGATGATGATGTGTCATCTAAGGTTATAGCTGGACGGAGGAGGATACGCATACGATCTACAGCGATGTTTGATGACAACGATATAGATCAGTTAGTCCATCATGAGGCTTTTATCCATGTAGCGACTTCTATTAATGGACATCGGCAGAAGAAGATAAAGATACTGCGAGCGAGCCACCCTGGTACGACCAAGACGCAGGAAGGCTTGGCGGTTTTTGCAGAGTTTATAACGGGACATATTGATCTTGAGCGTATAAGGCGATTGTCAGATAGGGTTGTCGCTATACAGATGGCTGTAGACGGTGCAGATTTTATAGAAGTCTATCGATACTATCTTAAGAGAATAGGGCATAAGGATAATGCTTACGAGAGTGCACGACGGGTATTCCGTGGGGGTGTGATTACTGGTGGTGCACCATTCACTAAAGATATGGTCTACTTAGATGGTTTATTGCGAGTACATAATTTCCTGAGGGTCGTCGTGTCATCAGGTAAGGCTAAGTTACTGCCATTATTATTCGCTGGTAAGATGGACCTTAAGGATATCGATGTTATGATCAAGTTAGAAGAAAGAGGACTTATAGATCCACCTAAGTATATGCCGCCTTGGATGACAGATATTAGATTTTTGCTTACATACTTAGCGTACTCTTCATTCCTTAATAGTGTCAAACTGACTAAGCTTAAAGACTACTATGCTGAGCTTATAGGTGTCCACAGATAATTTAATCATAATAATCTTCTATCGCTACGACAGGCTTATAGTAGGTCTTATCTAAGACGAGCACAAGGATCAATAGCAAGATGTCAAACGCTAAACTTACATAGATACCAAAATTACTTATTGTACCTATCAGCGAGCCACTGTCTGCATCAGCGGCATATATGATGATCTGGAATATATTATTAGCCATACTTAAGGCGATGGTGGTGAGTACGACTTGGATGGTGTATTTCTTAAAGCCTAATAGCATGATACCTCCAATAATAAATAATACCGCGATAAACATGCCTATGTAAGCAAAGCGAGTTTTCCAAGTCTTTCTGTAATCTGAAATGAAAACGGTATTCTGCATAGTCGCTTCAAAATCGACATTACTATTCTCATCAAGTAGAATTGTATCTGAAAGGAGGTCGAGTATTTTTTTATCCTCTTCAGATAAGTCTTCTACTTTTTTGGTGTTTTTAGAACTTAGAGTATCAAGTAATTCCGCGTCAGGGATACCATCCAGATCATTCACATCGTCGATATCCATATCAGAAACAGTATCATCATTGTCATAATTATTATTGACTTCGACGACTGATTCATTCATTAATTCTGTTATCTCAGGCAACATGAGATCTCCTGCTCTATTGAGAGCACCACATCCACCGAATAATAACATGAGTATTCCTACCGCAATAGCCCAACCTGGTCTTTTCATATGTGTCAGATTTATAACGAAATATAGCTATTAAATGGGGCTAAGCTGGAAAAAATCGACCAAGAAGCGTGATTTTTTTACGATTTAGAAATCCAAATGTAAAGTAATATCGTATATCAAAATATTCTAAGTCATAGATTCACTTATTAAAATTAGAGACGAATAGCTTAGGAGTAACGTTTTATTAAAATAAAACACTTTATAGATGCAACCATTTAGCACCTAATGACATATAATAAATAGAAACAAACTACAAAGCGATCAAAATGGAAACGATAGATATGAATGAGAGGAGGCCAATAACGATAAATCCGAACCTGAAAAAAGGTGAACTAAAAGTACTTAATAGATCTAATACTAATAAATACAGCTGGTTCTTAACAGATACAGATGGCAATATATACCGTAGTGGCTGCGAAAAGACAAAAGAAGTAACGATAGATATTAATGATATAGAAGAGGGAGTATATAGATTCAGAGCTCAGGGTGAAGTATTTGAATTTAATGTAGGAATCGCCTCATAGAGAAAAAATATAGTTAGTTAGAAGTTGATTTTATACAAAAGCTTGTTGAGATGTGTGCTCAGCAAGCTTTTTTCTTTTTAATCATGATTATTATAACTTGTGGATCTATGAAAAATTATATAGATGTTCTAAGAGATATGGTATTTATATCATTGTTATTATTTACTATTTCTTGTAAGCAAGATAGCTCCATTACGACGTTCCAGATGACTACAGATAAAATAAGAGTCGATGGTAAAATGGATGAATCAGCCTGGCAGAATGCAGAATGGAGGCCCATAGATCAAGCATGGTTAGGTGCAGGGTATAGTGCAGAGGATTTTTCTGGAAGATACAAGGTCCTATGGGATAAAGATAGATTGTATGTCATAGCAGAGATAATAGATGATACATTAGTAGATATCCATGCTGATGGCTTAGACAGATACTGGGATGATGACTGCCTTGAGGTATTTATTGATGTAGATGCGTCAGGAGGTGACCATCAGTATAATTATAATGCATTTGCATATCACATTGCGCTAGACGGTAAGGTTGTAGATATGGATGTAGACAGTCTCCCTCACTATTACAGTCATGTCACTAATGCAAGGACACAGAATGGTAATATGACAACATGGGAGCTCGCTATACAACCCCACGATGATACTTTCGTAAGAAATAAACCTTATGATAAAGTCGAGTTGTCCCCTGGAAGAAATATAGGATTTGCGATAGCTTATTGTGATAATGATCATAGTAAGGAGAGAGAGCATTTCGTAGGATCTATAGCTGTAGAAGGGGAGGATAAGAATCGAGGATGGATTGATGCTGGGATATTCGAAAAGGTTAAACTTGTCAAATAGATATTCTTCATAATGAGAATAATCAGCACTGTACCTTCCATCACAGAATTGCTATATGATCTCAGCTTAGAAGATGAAGTCGTAGGCATAACTAAGTATTGCGTACATCCAGAAAAGTGGTATCGATCAAAAGAAAGAATAGGTGGTACGAAGACACTCAACCTAGATAAGATTATATCTATCAAGCCTGACCTCATAATCTGCAATAAAGAAGAGAATGTAAAAGAACAGATAGAGAAGCTGTCTATTAATCACAGTGTGCACATTACTGATATAAAAACAATAGCGGATAATATAGAACTCATATCTTCTATAGCTGAGCTGACAGATAGAGTCTCTCATGGCATAAAGCTTACAGATCAATATAAAAATTCTGTAAGTAAGATCATGCAATCTGTCAACAGAAAATCTGCCGTCTACCTCATATGGAAAGAGCCATTAATGTCAGTCGGTGATGACACATATATACATAGCGTAATGGACTTATGCGGGATAGAGAATAAAATGAGAGGTCAGCAGAGATATCCCACCATAGATATGGATATGCTAAAATCGATGAGTCCTGACCTCCTATTACTCAGTTCAGAACCTTATCCATTTAAGGAAAAACACATTCAATATTTTCAATCACATCTACCCGATACTAAAGTTATTCTGGTAGACGGAGAGGTATTCTCATGGTACGGCACAAGACTCATTAAGAGGACTAAGTACTTAGTAGAATTAATGGAGTCATTATAGTAAATATCCTTACACCTTTACACCCTTGCTCCCTTGCTCCCTTACACCCTTACACCCTTACACCTTTACTCCTTTACCCCCTTAAACCCCCTTCCTATTTCACCTTAAATTCCTGCCCTAACTCTGGGATAATAATTTTACCAAATCCGGCCTCTTTCAGATATTTCTTAAACTTCGTCTGTGGCTTGATTTCACCATGTACGAGGAATAATTTTTTCAGTTTCTTTTTCTGATTAGAGAGAAAATCTTTCATCTCTGATCTATCGGCATGAGCTGAGAAAGAATCCATCGTCTGGATCGTTGCTTTGACAGCTTTTATATCACCGAAAAGTTTGATTTCCTCTACGCCAGTCTTGAGGATGCCACCTGGAGTATCTGGTGAGCAGTATCCTACTATAAGTATGGTATTAGCTGGATTATCGATGTTATTGTATAAGTGGTGCTTCACCCTTCCTGCATTCATCATACCTGAGGAACTGATGATGATACATGGTTTTTTTGACTCATTGAGCATTTTAGATTCGTTGACATCACGGATATACTTGAGACTATTAAATCCAAATGGATCTGGATCAGTAAGCATGTAATCATTAAGGTTGTCATCATAACATTCTGGATGTGTGCCGTATATAGCTGTAGCATTTACGGCAAGTGGGCTATCTACATATACTGGAATATCTGGTAGCAATCCTGCTGACTCTAATCTGTCTAATGTATAGACGATCTCTTGTGTACGGCCTATGCTAAATGCAGGTATGATGAGCTTACCTTTTCTCTCTATGCAAGCTTCCTTGACGATCTCTAAGAATCTATCTGATTGTTGTGGTCCTGTCTCATGATCTCTATCTCCGTAGGTAGACTCACATATGAGGTAATCACAAGGCGGCATCTGTACAGGATCCCTGAGGATAGGTCTGTCAGGTCTTCCTATGTCGCCTGTAAATCCAAAATAGATCCACTTATTATTTTCCTTAATCTTAAGAGTGACGCTTGCGCTTCCTAAGATGTGTCCCTGGTCTCTGAATAGTACATGTACGCCCTTAGTGAGTCGGAACCACTTGTCGTATGGGTGCCCTTCGAACGATTCCATGGCAGGGGTGACATCTTCTACCTTATATAGTGGTACTCGGAATTGCTGGTTTTTCTTTTTCCTTTTTTTGCGTAATTTTTTGTTATGCCATTCTACATCTCTCTCTTGGATCTTGGCAGAATCTGCAAGCATTATAGCACATAGGCTTCTTGTGGCATGGGTACAATGTATGGGACCTGAGAACCCTTCTTTGACCAGTTGTGGGATACGGCCACTATGGTCTATATGTGCATGTGATAAGATGAGAGCATCTACAGTCTTAGGGTCAAAGTACCAAGTATTATTGATATCCCATATATGACGCCCTTTGCCTTGAGCCAGTCCACAATCCAGTAATATTCTATATCCGTTAGGTAATGTTAAGAGATGTGCACTTCCCGTTACCATTCCTGCTGCTCCTGCAAATTTTATATCCATGTCTTTGTATTAGTATTATTAACGCAATTTATACAATTTGAATTGAAACTGACTGATTTAAGATTTTACTCAAAAAAATAGTATAATTTAACGCCAACAAATCATAATAATGAAGCAACTATTATTCTTCGTACTGACAGTTTTCCTATGTTTTTCTACTATTTGTAAGTCTCAAGTAGATCTGGGAGAACCTAAGAGCCAAGCTGTCATACTGGATTTAGAAGACGGAAGTGTTATATATGGTATCATATCTGATAAGACAGATTTTGATATTTCTGTACAGTCGGCATCGTTAGGTAATGTCACGGTTCCTATAACTTCTATCGCTAAGATCAGGTATATAGATGATGTGAGAAATATCATTTTTGATAAGAATGGCTATCCAGTGGATTTTCATAATAGTACGCATTACTTTCTATTCCCGTCAGGATACTCGCTTAAGAAAGGGCAGAGTTACTATGAGAATATATGGATATTCGCTAATTCTTATTCTTACGGTGTGACAGATAACTTCACGATTTCTGCTGGTGCTGAGACGTTCAGTATATTGTTTCTTAGTCAGGTACCACTATTATATGTTTCTCCCAAGTTAAGTGTCCCTTTAGGAAATCAAAAAGGAGCTTTAGGTCTCAGTAGTACATTTGTTGTTTTGCCAGGTGATGACTTTAATGGCGCTGGATTCTTAAGTGGGTCTTTGACACTTGGATCACGTAATAACAATGTCACATTTGGAGCAGGAGCAGGATTTGATTTTAATGGTGGAGTTAGGAATGAGATAATCCCACTTACCTTTTCATTTATGAAGAGAATGACAAACAAGTTAAGTCTGATGTCTGAGAACTGGCTTATTGTTCAAGATGATTTCAGTAATTCATCAGGTGTTGCTTCTTTAGGACTTCGTATTCACTTCAAAGAATTGGGTAATGCCATTAATGTAGGATTAGTCAGGCCTCTATCAGGTGATGACTTGGGACTACTGGCTATACCATTTGTATCTGCGACAGTAGCGCTTAGCAAATAATTTCTATTTTGTTAGAATGCTTTTAGTCTAAGCCAGATTCTTCCAGTCTGCGCCTATTTGATAATCTACTAAGATCTCAGGGGTCAATATACATTTCATCTTAGTGATTAATCCTTTGATACGCTTCGCTAAGAATAGATTAGCTTGTAATATCAGATCTTGATTGAATCCACTCTTAGCGAGATCAGCAATCAAGTATAGACTGAATATAGATGCATATATCTCTCCGAATGTGTGCATTTTTCGCTGGTCACCTTTGTTAGGTATTTTTACTGCTCCTAATAGCGTGAGGCATGGCTGATATGCAAATTCAGGATATTCATCTGAGATGAATTTTTCGAAATCGTCAGTCTTACTCTTAGTCATTTTCTTATAGATCGCTTCTCCTATCTGTATATATAGAATGTCGTTAGATCCTTCGAATATCTGGAATGGTCTACTATCCATAATGGCTCTTCCAGCTATGTCATCTTTGATATAGCCATTACCACCCTTAAGTTGGACGAGTGATTGTGCTGATTCTTGCATTAAGTCTGTAAGCAAAGTCTTGACACAATTAGCCTCTAAGCTCATCATAGCAAGATCATTTTCTAATTGTGTAGTCTTACTCGCGAAATAACACATTGCATTATTAATAGTGTAAGTTGCCTGCATTCCAGCAAGTCTTTCTTTCACTTTGTCATATTCTATAAGGGCTTTATTACTGACGACTCTTTCTTGGCAGTGAGACAGTGCCTCATCTAATAATCTCTGGTTATAACCCATACCCATACCTGAGAACTGTATACGTGATCTGTGTAGGCAGTTAAGTAACATCTTGACACCAGTAGACGGCTTGTCAAATTTCTGATGCGGAGGTAGTTTTATATCTAAGTGATTACGACCATAGGTGATAATCTCAAGACCGCCAGTATTGTAGAATTCTGGTGTTTGGATGACTTGATCTTGCTTAGAGCTATCACTCACAAAGAAGTCGATATCTCTACCGAGTCCACCGTCAGCTTTTTTCTCACGACATGTGAGAACCCAGTAGTCTGCTATACCTGTAAGGCCACCCCAGTGTTTCTCACCTTGTATATGAAAGTGATCATCATATGGAGTAGACTGTGTCTTCATATTGAGAGCATCACTACCATAACCCGGCTCTGTGATCATTAGACCACCTACTTTCTGCTCTGTACATACTTTAGGTAATATCTCAGCTTTAGCTTCTGCCGTGCCATACTTCTCTAATGGTTGTATGAATAATGCCCAGTTGATACCATAGACAAGTGTGAGTTGTAACGAGTGATACGAAGCTAATTGCAGTAGAGATAAACTCTCTTTAATATCACCTCCGAAACCTCCTTGCTCTTTGGATACGAATATTCTGAAGGGATCCTCTGTCAATGTAGATTGTATATAAGCTTTCTTTCTCTCAGGAGCATCTACAGGATAGTCCTTGATATTAAAGTCCTTAGCAAGCTCTATTAGCTTTTTCTCTGTGGCCTTTAAGCAATCCTGTGTATTTGTGGTCCTTGTCTTCGTATCCTGAGTCATTGAATTTCTGTTACTTATTATATATAATTTACCTCTATCGGAACTGATATTGAATGCTGTAATATCGTATTTGTTTACTAATTATCTGATTATTACGCTCAATTATTCTTACTATTCAATGATTATTAGGTCTTAGGCTTGATTTATTTAGTACCTATAGCCGATGTTTGCGCAGTTGATGCATGATAATGGACGTATTAATACTGATTGTAATAGTCAATATTATTCGATCATATCTCAGTCTATTAGATACAGTATAGGGGCAAGTGGCAATATTCTACTTAGGACTTTATAGAGTAATCTCAATATGGCTTGTTATAATCAGCAAAAAATGGTAGATCAAGAACCTCATGAGCTCTCTCCCTATCATTGCTGTACCAATGTGATATGCCTAAGTAATAGAGTGATAGAGTATCACTGTCCGTTTCCCATAGATTAGTGAGTAGAGGTTTTGCAGCTCTAAAATCCCTAAGAGCATAGCTGCCGTAGGCTTTTTGCTGAGAAGGTGTCAGCAATTCATTGGTTACAGAATTCCTTGTAGCCTCATGTAGAATGTATTTTTCAAGTTCGACCAGCTCCACAGATTTTTGACTTCTTTTCTTCATAACCTTACCTACCATCATGCCTATCAGAAAGAGCATAATACCTGCGACAACTATTCTTATAAATGGAAATTTTTTGTTTTTCTTTTTGTCCATGGTCTGAACTTTGTGGTTTTTCTGAGCTAATTCTATGTACCAATTTTAATGTAATATCAATGTCAGTCTATAATGTCACATTGTCAATCATAAAGTTTTCAACGTGCATATAGTATTCATACTAAAATCAAATAGGACAGTCTATATAATCATTGGTTATCCAATATAATACTTAATGGCGAATTGATGATAGTAAAGCGATAGAGCTAAGATAAAAGGAAGATTAATTATTCTCTATAAAAAGTCGTCAGAACCACTGTAGAATCTAATTTTTCAAGCTAATTTAGTGTTCTTGAAAAGCAGTTTCGCTTTTCTATACTAATATGAATTCCTAAGTTTTTGAATGATATTCAATTACTATCTTGATAAACCTGATCCATGTACGGTCAGGTTTTTTTATTAGAGGTTTTCTCTGTTGGACATAAAAAAATCCCACACACTTCTGTACGGGATTTTAGCAATATTTAAATTAAATCAGTTAATTTATAAGTTGTTACGGACGATCTGTATAGCTATTGCTAATAAGAGTATCCCGAATACTTTTCTCAAGGTGACAGACACCTGAGGCGTAATCTTACTCGATATCCAGTCCATAGATCTTAATACCAAAAAGATAATAAGTAGGTTAATCAATATGCCGAATACAATACTCGGATTGTCATATTGTACCTTAAGAGATATAATCGTAGTCAGCGTACCGGCACCTGCTAATAACGGAAATGCTAATGGTACGATACTCCCTGATGCATCTTCTCCTACATCATCAGATCGGAAGAAGCGGATACCCAATATCATCTCTAATCCGATAAAAAACATCACCAATGATCCCGCTAATGCGAATGAGGAAATATCAATACCAAATAATCCTAAGATCGCCGATCCGAAAAATAAGAAGCTCATCATGATGATGGCAGTAACTATCGTTGTAGTAGAAGGATCGATCTTAAGACCCTCCTTCTTCATATTGATAATAATAGGCACATTCCCTATCATATCAATGACAGAAAACAGGATCACAGAAACAGAAATAATAGCTCCGATATTCATCTTTTACATATTTTAATAAAGTCTATCAAAAAAAGTACAATAAACCTTAAAAAACGTACATAACGTTTAATGTTAATTATAACTCAAAATAAAGTATAATTAACATGATTTGCTTTATATATAATTACATTGCGTATATATTGACTTTATAATGTATAATAAGAAGTCATATTTATTAATTAGAATGTTTCAGATATGGAAAATATCAAACTTGACGCTTTTGATGGCAGAATTATCAATGAATTGACATTTGATGCTCGTATTCCACTCACATCTATAGCTAAGAAGCTGAAGGTCTCTAATACATTTATACATCAAAGAATCAGACGATTAAAGGAACGAGGCATATTAAAAAATGCTACTTATGTCCTGGATCCATACAGTCTCGGTTATGAGACTTCTGCCTATACACAAGTCATGCTGGCTGATTCTAAGTTCCATAGGCAAGTCGAGCAGAAGCTGGCTCTGATTCCTGAGATCGTAGAATGTGTCAATATATCAGGCCGATATGCTCTGATGGTAAGAATATATGCTCGTAATAACAGACATCTCAGAGATATCATATACGAGAGGATACTCACTATAGAGGGTGTAGAGGGTTCTAATACGACCTTCTCATTTGAGACGGCATTTACACGTAACTTATCTGTCCCTGAGGTAGATAGTTAATGATGTCATTAGAAAAAAACTTATAGTTATAGATCGAGTATAAATCCTACTACGACACCAAATTTGGATTTGTCTTCATCACAATTACCTAAGATATCACAATTCTGATTAGCCCATACTAAGTCTACTCTGAATAATCGGAATAGCTTATATCCTATATTATCTATACCCACATGGTACTCAGTATATAGATCTCGCTCTGATGATTTCAATAATTTTGCACCAGCAGCGAGCTTCCATTCTAGTCTTTTTAATAATGGTACTTTGCTCAGTAGAAAGCCATTAAAGTTATGTTCTATATGTGCTTCCGCAAATTCTCCCACGCTACTATGTGTATAGTAATTAAGTAATAGGAACTGGTTTCTGTATTTTGCAGGATTGCCGATGTGTGTCTGATTACCCATAAAGTGGTAATAGTCTACGAACTCAATGTTGTCAGAACTTAGAAACTTACCAGCTGTAGCATAGGCTCTTAATGTACCAGTGACACCTATGTTATAAGATTTAGAAATATTAGCATACAGCAAGTCGTAATCTACATCTCCACCAAATGACGGAATAGCTTTCTTATAGAAAATGGATAATGAAGGCCACTCGCTACCGACTCGGAATGTCTGATTGGGATAAGACCATATTTTCTGTCCAAATTTTATCCTCAAGCCTGCTCTAAGGATCAATGCTTGATGATCCTCGAATGCAGGATTGTCTATGGATAAGTTCTGAGGATTATTACTTGTGAATGTTCTCGTGTCTTTATACCCAAGGCTACTGTCAAAATTATTAGTAACGGCAGATCTATCCTCGTATGTCATAGAGAGAGTTCCGTATAGCATAGACCCCAGGTAACTTGCCACACCTACTGAGCCATAATTTTTGTCATAAGCTTTGAGGTAATTACGTCTGAGTAGATAGGTGAATAATGAGTTGATGCCAGTAGTGATGGGTTCTCTGACGCTATACTGTTGCAAGGTCTTACCACCACTTACATTAAAGTTTAAGTGATTATGACGATTGGCTTTGTAGTATAATTTTAATTCTGGTCTAAGCACTTTTTCAGATAGACCATAATTTAGTTTTCCTCTTATAGTGAGGTATCTGTTATATTCGTCATCATATGATTTAGTGTACGACGTCTTAAAGTCTGCGTTGATGCCTTGTATCGTATTGATAGATATGGATGGCAGTAGACCTGGTAGCGACCATGAAGTTTTCTTGATAGAATTCTTATGGCTATATCCCGATATTATATCATCAACCTTAAATTTATTATGCTCTCGATCTATAGAGTCTAAGTACTCTGGACTTGTCCTTACGATACGGATACTATCTTTCCGCTTATAGTCGATACGTTCTTCTAATGTAAGTGGTATGGGCCGTAAGGAATCCCAGTATGCTTCTGATCTTTCGTTAGCTTCTTTTTCTACTTTGAATACTTCCTTAGAGAAGACGCTGTCATCTACATTATTAAGTTCATAATTAGAATATACGCATGCAAAATTCCCATGCAACTTAAATCCTAATGCCCCTAAGTTAAACTTGATGACATTAGTCAGAGGCATCCATTGGTCCCCGGCGATAGGCACGAATATCTGCTTAAAGACTAGCGAGTCTATAAATGAAACTTGCATAGACTTAGACGTGATACCTAAGTCCAGACTGTGTATACTCCATAGATCTTCTACGATATAGATGTAGCCGTAGAATGTAGCACTGTATTCATCTTTCGGTATTACCTTTATTTTATTAATTAGCTGACCGCTATCATCGTATTGCGTACCCTCTAAGGCATACTTATAATATGACATGGCAGAAGAGGCTATAGGTGATATGATTTTCTTACCGTTAAGGTCTATCGTATTATCATAGAAATTAAAGTACATCTCTTGTGCACTATTGAAGCTGTAGCCTTGATCATCGCCACTTATTTTTGAGGAGAATAATACTTCTTTGCTTTTACCATTTTTGACATAGAGACGTGATACTGATTCTGAGAGATAGACTACTCCCTGCCTTGTAGAGTCCAGTGCACCATCCATATCTCCGACTTCTTGACCTAATATTTTCTTAGGAGCATCGAGGACTTTATTGAATCCTTTGACATAGGCGTCACATTCGTAGTGATCCATTTTGTTACGATAGTATTTTCTTTTTGATTGTGCTTGTCTGATGATAGCGTATGCAGGATCTTCTGCATTGGCATTGATCTCTATAGCTTGTAACTTATATTCCTGAGGTAATAATTGGACGTTAAGATCCTCAGGCTTTCCACTATACGTAACACTTTTAGTTACAGAAGAATAGCCCACATATTGGTAGATGATCTCATACGAGCCTTTGCTTATTTTGAGAAGATACTCTCCATCAAAATTAGTTGTTGTACCAGAAGAGGTAGACTTGACGTAGATGTTGACATATGGTAGTGGCTCATTATTTTCGTCAGTGACAATGCCTGTTATCTGAGCTGGAAGTGTGTAGAATGATAATATTGTAAAGCTTAAGAAGAGGATAGATCTGATCATACATTAGCATTTATATGCTAAAGATATCTTTTTGCTTTCTTTCGTTGTATGAAAGTGACTGTCATTTAAGCTTTTGGTAACGAGGAGTCACTACATAAGTATATGAAATTTATTTTGACTTAAGCACTTGGACTTCTGTCCTTCTATTGTAGATATGCTCCGCCTCACTGCACTTTATACCATCCTTGCAGTGGTTCCTTGGTTTAGATTCTCCGTAACCTATGGTACTGACTTGTGACGATAGTGTGCCCTTACTTATGAGATATTGCTTAGCTGCCTGAGCCCGTTGTTCTGATAATTTCTGGTTATAAGCCGATTCTCCTCGTGAGTCAGTATGGGCTGACAATAGGATTTTTAAGTTTCTATTGTCTTTCATAATTGCGGCTAATTCATCCAGCTCATATGCAGCGCCTTTCTTGATTTCGAAGCTGTTATAATCGTAGTATATATTATTAAATATCAGCGTAGCGCCTTCTTTGACTTCTACATTATTGATAGTAACTGGTGCTTCTCTTTCTACATATTGTATGATGGTATCTTTGCTGACTGCGGTTTTATTTTTCAGATTGACCTTGATTATTCCTTGGGTTTTCTGAGTAGAGATTATTTTCTGCCACTTTTCTTTGTCATCAGATTGTATGGAGATGAGGTTATAGCCATCATATAATTGTAAGAATGTCTCTCCATTAATATCAGTCGTAGAGGAGCTGACATTATTACCTTGTATATCAAACACACTATCATCAAATGATAAAATCTTGTCCTCTGGTATAGGACATAACTTGACTTCTATATTATCTAATACTTTTTGTCCGAATTGATCGTACACGATGATTTTAACTTTGTTGTAGTTGTTATCCTTATACGATAGGATTGATTTTGTAGATGAGAAGTGATAGATATCATCTTTGCCTTTTCCGCCTGGTCTATTAGAACTTAAGTATCCTTTAAGTCCTAATGCATTGATGCTTATGCCGAAGTCATCGTAGTTAGAATTGATAGGGGAGGGTAGTCTGATGGCTGATTGAGGATCTTCTTTATTTAATTTTATTTTGAAAATATCAAGATCGTTCTTTTCTGTATTATAATTACTTGCATAGAGCAAGATGTGATTATCATGTATGAATGGAAATAATTCATTCTCGGGTGTATTCACTTCAGGACCTAAGTTTTCTGGCGTTGTCCAGGTGCCATCTATAAGGGTAGACTTGTATAGATCCATCTTGCCAAAACCTTCAGGCCGATTACTAGAGAAAATAATGGTGTTACCATCCTTACTTAAGCTGGGATGACATGAGGTATATTCTTCTACATTAAAAGAAGACAGTACAGCTTCACTCCATTGGTCGTCATCATAACTACTTTCAAATATCTTATTGACGACGATTTTTTCTGTGTTCATGTTCAACTCACCTTGATCGTAATCTACTCTTGTAAAAAATATCTTATCGCCATCTTTAGAAAAACTCATAGGTCCTTCATGATATGGGGTGTTTAATATTTTAGAAAAAGATGCAGTCCTATCTAATGCCCCATTTTTGTTTTTTCCAGCTAAGTAGATGTCATAATAAGGTTCATTATGATTTTTATCAAAAAGTTTTTGCCGTGATCGAGAACCCACATATACTATAAATTCTTTCCAGTAGGTGGGAGAGAATTCTGTTAGCTCAGTATTGATCTGATCCTCATTAGTTAGAGTAATGATGTCTGTCCAGTCCTCATCTGATATCTGAGCAGAAAGCACTATACTTGAGAGATAGAATAATATGAAGTAATACTTTGTCATTTAAAATATCTTGGATTTTGTATTTCTTTAGGACCGCTGTCTCTCTTTATATCATACCTTACGATTAGTTCAAAGCTTCCATTCTCATATTGATTAATCTCTGTAGTCGTAAAGTCATAGGCAATACCTGCGAATATACTCTTGCTGACACGCAAGCCTAAGAGTAGATCTACTGATTCTACTATGCTGTTCTGTGATCCACCAGTTCTTATATTTAATCCCATATGGACCTGATCTCTGTAGGTCATCAGACCTAGAACATCGACGTCATAGGGACTTGTACTTGCAGCTTTGAATAATACCGAGGGCGAAAATATCCAGTCGTGACTTAGTCTTATATCAACGCCAGCAGTAGCATAGTAGTGATGCACTTCTTTAGCTACGAATGGATCAAGATCTGCATCGATATCTGCCTTGATAAAACGTGGTACGGATACACCAAAATAATAATTAGGTCCCTTGTAGTAGCCACCTATTCCTACATTAAATATATTTCTACTGAATCTTTCTCTGCTTATCGCAATGTCTTCGTCGAATCCGTTAATAGCTATCAATCTCGTATCAGTGAAGTCATTGACAAAGTTTCTATAGGACATTTGTAGGCCCACACTTGCATAGCCGTTGGCTAGTCGTATTCTATAGGCGTACATTCCCGTTATGTCAGTTTTGGATTGTATGCCTATGCTTTGTCGTTGTACTTGTACACCGAAGCCCAGTCTCTCACTGACTGTCGGAAAGTTAACCGTCAGCATCTGAGTCTGCGGTCTACCCTCAAGGCCTGTCCACTGATCTCTATAGATTCCTGTTATGCTCGTGTAATTATTTTCGCCAGCAACTCCTGGATTGAATGATAGCTTGTTGTAAGTATATTGGGTAATCAGATTCTCTTGCTGACTGTAAGCAGCAGATGATATGATGATTATAATGGCTGTATATAATATCCGCATCATAATTCTATTATTATAAATCCCTGGAGTGGCATAGAGCCATCACCCAGATCTATGATGTAGAAGTAGGTGCCCACAGGAAGTACTTGACCATTGTAAGTACCATCCCAGTCATTTTCGTAAGGTGCTGCACTGTAGACTTCATCACCCCATTGATTAAAGACGATAAGGTTATTCTGTCTGAAATTATTATTACTCAGACATGGTATGACGAAGTTGTCATTGAATCCATCATTATTAGGAGTCATAATATTGCCGGCAAAGCATTCTATATCGTCACCGATTTCTATGGTGATCGTAGCTTGGCTGCATATGTCTTCGCAATCTAAGTAGCAGATTTCATATGTGAATTCTACTATGCCTACATAACCTGATTCTGGGGTATAGTTCAGTACATTATCATCTATTGTCAGATCTCCTCTTTCTGGATCTGTAATAATAGTCAGTGTAGCTGCAGTAGATAACTCATCATTAAGAAGCGGCCTCATAATTATATCATCATCAAATGCTCCTATGTAATTATCATCATTAGCGATAATCTGATCTACCACAAATGCGATTAATGTATCATTGCCATAATTGCCACATTCGCCGAAGTTGCTTCTGAGTATAAGTGTATTATTGCCTGATCTTAAGTTGCTGAATGAGGTGTTGTTGTTTTGATTCTGGAATATATTTATCTCGGGATCTGGTGATGTCCATTCGTAATCGACTTCTGATATAATATTGTCTGGAGTGATATTGAAGAATTCGACATTGCATAAAGTGATAGAATCTATATCAACAGATGTTATATCTTCCGGGATATTGAAGATGTCTATTGTTAAAGTTTCACTCGATTCAGAAGAACAATTATCTTCAATAATTACAGCTGCTAATTCTATAGAGGACTGGCTTGAGCCCAATAAGAAGCTTAGGTCAAAACAAAGACTTCTTTCTTCCATAAGTATCGTACCAGAGGACACATCTATGATCTGGACTAAGTCATATTCTTGCAGATAATCTTCTATACATACTTCTAATTGAGAATTAGTGCTATTGCATATTGAGAGGCTTGTAGATACAAATTCTGGAGCTATTGGTCTCGCAATGACCTGTAGGTTAAGCACGTCACTTAATGGTGAGGTGCAAGCACCCATCTCCGTATATACCTGATAGTTACCTTGTTGAGATATGGATATGTTATCTATTATTAACTCAGGCGTATCTTGTGTGATTAGTCCTGTAGGTGTCTGCCAGAGGTATGTAGATCCCTGCATTAGTTCCGTTGTAAGTATTAATCTATCTCCCTCACATATCATAGTAGGTCCGCTGATAGAAGGGACTTGTGGTAGGTCTATTATACTGACATCTATAGAAGATGAAGGCTGTGATCTGCAAGTGTTCTGTTCTTGTATGACGGAGTATTGACCTAAGTCTTGAGTACTGATATTGTCTATAGTAAGCGAAGGAGTTGTCGTGGTGACAATACCTTGTGGTGTTGTCCATATCCAAGTTGCTGTTCCACTTACAGGATTTAGAATACTGATTGTTACAGTAGAATTTTCGCATGCCATAATATCTCCCTGCAGTAATGCGACTTGTGGTATCAGTGATATGTCTACTGTATTAGTAGAAGGGTCAGAGACGCAATCTCCATTGCTAACTATAAGAGTGTATGTGCCATTGTCGGATAAGTCAGCATTGGGGATTATTGCTACTGGTTCATTAGAGTTATAGTTATTAGGACCGCTCCACGTGTATGTGTAGTTGCCTGCAGGGAATACCGACGGGACGAGTGATATCGGCGTAGAGCCGCTCATGCATGGTAGTGATGTATTACTCAATGCGGTGATGATTGGTTTAGGCCTTACGGTGACTTGTGTAGTTGTGGTAGCAGAACAATTACTTTGTGTTGTGACATTGACAGTGTAGGTGCCACTCACAGCATTTATCGTTATTTCTCTTCCAGAGAATGTATTGCCCTGAGGTCCTACCCATTGATAACTTGCTCCTGGTATAAATGTCGATGTCAATGTCACCTGGTCTCCTTCGCAGATAGGCCCATTGTTAGATGCACCTACATTAAGTACTGACTCTACTGAAATATTAAAGACTTCTGACTCCTCAGATAAGCAAAGTCCGTCTTCTGCGATGACAGTCCATTCTCCAGATTCATTGATACTTATGGATGGAATAAGTAGATTGTTAGTTGACGTAGAATTATATAATAATCCGTTATTGTACCAATGGTATCTTGTTGCTGTACTTATATTATTAACCGATAGGACAGCACTCTGACCTACGCAGTATATGGACTCACCAGTTATTTCAGGTGTGATTGGTGGTTGGAATATCACTACCTGTGCAGTAACGATATCTGATACACAATCTCCTTCATTAATAGTAAGTGTATAATTTCCTTGATTAATAATACTTGCGTCATTGATGACTGCAGGGATCTGGCCTGTGGAAAGATATCCATTTGGACCCATCCATTCATACGAGAAGTTAGGACCTGCTGTAGCGCTTTCGAGTACAATATCATCACCTTCGCAGATTGTAATAAATGGATTAGTAATAGCGGCTACGGGTATGGGTTTGACTTCTATAGTGAAAGTATTCGAAGGATTTGAATTACAGTTCTCTCCCATGACTTCTACGTAATAGAAGTGCTCACCTATAGTAGGGGTTATAGAAAGGCTTGGTCCATCAGTCTGTCCTATTAATATGCCATTAGGTGATATGCCTTCATACCAGAAATAATCTACGATCTCAGTGAAACTTGTAGAATTAAGTAGCACGTCATCGCCAGAGCAATATATGGTCTGACTAGAGGAGATCTCTGGACTGTCAAATAGGCTTACCTCTATCTCTGCTTCTCCAGTATATACACATCCTTGGTTAGTTGTAATCTCTAATCTATAGATTCCAGAATTATCGTCATTGATGGACGTCAGTATAGGGTCACTTTGGTCAGAAATAAAATTATCTGGACCAGTCCACGAGTAAGAATCAACGAGATCCTGAGATATACCTGAGAATAATCGTAAGGTGTCAGCAAGGCATAATCCACTTACAAAAGTAGGATTGATAGAATCTTTTTCTATTGTTACTTTGCTTATGCAGTTGCTGGTATTATTGGATGTATCTGTGCTCGTAATATTAATATCTATTGTCTGTCCTGAATCTAAGCAACTAAAACTATCTGGATTAATACTTACGGTAGGAACATCGCAATTATCTATAGAAGAGATTAGGATTAAATCAGAAATGATATCATAGATACCCGTCTGGTTAGGTTGTATATTAATCGTTGTGTCTCGACATGATAGAGTAGGGGCGATAGTGTCTAGTACATTTATTAAAGTATTACAAGATCCTATGTTATCACTTCTATCAGTAGTCGAATATATTAATTCGTAAATGCCAGGTATTAATTCTGAACTTTCTTCGTTGTTATTTATAATATTCTGATCACTATCGAGAATAATATGTTCAGGCACAATGTCACTGTACTCTAGAGTTATAGTTAGATATGATACCTCGTCCCTTAGGTCTGACGGGCTGACATTATCTGGCTCACATACATCTACTCCGCTTCCTGCATTATTTTCAAATACGACTGTAAATTTTATGTCCATATCTTCTGCCCATACATTAAATTGATTGGCTTCCAGAATTAGAAATTCTAATGTCGGCGTACATTGTCCGTCAGTTAATTCCATGAGCACATCTCCGAATTCAGAAATTATCTTAACTGCTGATCCAGAACTAATGTTGAGAGCATATTCTACTTTTATTATTGGTTTGAATATTCTTCCTTGTCTTACGATGTTCTTGAATTCTACTGGAAAATCTTGAGCACTATATGAGCTGTCTACAGCATCGTATGTAAAATTGATGAATCCATTATTAGCAGGTAGGGTCTGAGAGAAATTATTAGAGCCAAAACAGTTGTCAGAAAAATCTATAATCTCTGGAACAACAAAATCTATAATGCAATCATTATCTACGTAGACATCTAAGAATGGAGAACAAGTGATAGTAGGAGATATGGTGTCTATAATGCTTAGTAATTGTGTACAGGATGAGATATTGCCACCACAATCTTGTGCAGTGTATACTATGTCGTGTGAGCCTACTTCAAGTTCTATTATATTATTTTCAAGGTTACTATAGACGAAATTATTGTCCAATAGAGCTGTCCATATGGTATCAGCCGCAACACCACAATTATCTTCTAAGTCCGGAAAAGTAAGATTATAATCGAGCAGACAGCCATCGGTACCTAAGATATATGTGCTGTCAGTAGGACAATTGATAATCTCAGCTGCTACCGTATCTATGAGCACAAATGTTGCTGTCTCAGAGCTTATATTTCCACATCGATCATAGGCGAATATCTCTATGTCTTGGTTGATGATTCTATTGTCATTGCCGCTACATTGTGGCATGATTAGAGTGGGAGCTTCAGCATTTATTATTGATGTTGTATCGGGATAATCACCAGGTAATCTTACTAATATATTGATGTCAGTACAATTATCTTCTATTTCTGCATTGGCATTATTATCTAACCAAGCTCTGAAAGTAGATATGATATTAAGATCATCACATCCTAATGTGAGGTCAGAAGGATTTGTTATGAATGTAGGCGTATCGAAATCTTGGACCTGAATGGTCTGTGTTGCTATGAGCGTATTTCTGCATACATCTACAATAGTCCATGTCCTCGATATTTGTTGCTGACATTCATTGTCTAATATGATATCGTCCATGAAGCTGATATCTATAGCTGAGCAATTGTCAGTAGCTGTAAGAAAATTATTAGGATCGTTAAGGTCTGTTCCGCAGGGGACGATGACTTCATCATCGTAGATTACCAGTGGTATAAGTGTGTCTGCGACAGTAACTATCTGCGTATCTCTGACCATATTACCGCATGCGTCTGTAGCTATCCATCGGCGTTCTATGGTATAGTTATAATGTCCGCAGTTAAGTGTATCTATGTGCTGGTTGGATGATTCGGAATATGTTACATCCACTAAGCCATCACAATCATCTTGGAACAGTGGAGCGATATTATCTACTGATTGACTACATAGAATAGTTGTGTCTGAAAGTGCTACAATTATATTAGGTGCAATGGTGTCAGAGTCTATAGAAAATGTTGCTGATGTAGAATTGATGTTATCACATTCATCTTTTATGAAAAAGGAAACATCAACACTCCAAGCACACATGTCACGCAGTATTATAATATCTGTAGAATCACCAAATTCTACAAATCCCGTATTACCTGATATGTCTTGCCATGTATAATGTGATCTGATAATACTATCACTACAATTATCAGTAGCGACAGCTCCACCATAATTATCCAGCCAGGTAGCTAAGGTGTCTTGTATCCCAATATCACAATGTGTGGATATGGATTGGGCCATTGTCGTAAAGTCAGGCGCAGTATTATCTTCTACTACAAATCTCGAATATAAAGTGTCCAAACTTATATTATCGCAGTCGTCGATAGCATAGAATCCGACTTCTATTTCCCCAGTATCAGAACAGCTAGAACCAAAAGCTTGTAGTAATAGATTGAGTGCTTCATTTACTGTAATTAGAGCATTGACCGTAGCGTCTCCATTATCCGCTTCTGAGAAGCCACCACTATTAATCCATGCTGTGAGCTCTATAGACAATGCTGCATCGCATGAAATAAATAAATTCTGAGGTTGTATTGTAAATGTGGGAGGTATAGAGTCTTGTACAGAGCCAGCATTAGCTTTAGTAGCTATGAGAAGAACTGTCAGTAGGCTAAGGTATAATGCTCTATTAAGATACATATGGGAAATAACGTTTCCATGTCTAATAATGTCTTATCATTATCAATAATTATGCTCTAATTGTAATATTGATGTCTATTGCACACTTTAGATAAGTAATTCTTAATTCTAAGGGAGGACAATACTCGTTATAATCGTTTTTTAAGGCAAAGAATGAGACTATTCTTCTTCTGTTAGATCTCGCTCATTTAATTTTTTATCATCGACTTTTTCATTTAAGAAGTCATTGAGAGAATCGATCTTGTAATTAGCTTCTAATTCTCCGAATGAGCTTATTTTTATATCAAAAGCTCCTAACTCTTTATGAACTGATGGATTCCCTTTCTTTTGCATTTTCTTTGGCATAATGTCGTATTTAATTTTATAACAAAGTAATCATTCATTGTAGTTCGATTTATTTCGATTATCTCAATTTTTGATTTTTATCTGTTAATATTCAATACTTTATTGCATTTTGTACAAATGAATTGTACGTTTGTGTTGTCTTTAACAAAAACTCTATTATGAAAACCATACCCATCAGTGACTTAAGAGGTAATCTCAAGCATGTTCTTGACATGGTCAAGAGTGGGCAGGCCATAGATATAACCCAGAGAGGTAAGATTATTGCGACTATCACGCCACCTCAAGCTGATGATGATGAAGCAGCTTTTAATGCCAGAATATCTTCTTACAAGAACGGTGGCTTGGTTATTAATGATGATATCATTAATGCACCTCTTATAGAATATGATTATGTAACTGACATTGATCTGGATGATATGTCCATAGCTGCTGAGCCAGATGAGTAGACAGAAAATTCTTGTAGATACTCATTATCTTATATGGGATATGATGGGACATAGAAACTTTACACCTGATGTAGAAAAACTCATAACAGATAATCCTAATCATGTTTATATTTCTTCGATGTCTTTCTGGGAATTGGGTATGTTAGTTTCTAAGAAAAAGATATCCATTAATACATCCGTAGAGACGTTTATCAATGATATAATCCGCTATCGCAATTATAAAGTCTTAGATCTCACACCTCGTATGTCTGATGTTATTGCGGAATATAAAAGTGATATCAACGCTGATCCAGCGGACAGAGTCATTGTAGCCACCGCTGTCGTATATAATGCTATGCTGCTTACTGCAGATCGTAATCTTAGGTCTTTGGAGTTTGTTAGGACATATTAGTGATATTGTATTACATCTCAGGTGTGATGAGATGTTCAACTACTAATAAGCTCTAAAACAAGAAAAACCCATCACTTACGTGACAGGTTTTATAATGTCGGGGCGAGAGGATTCGAACCTCCGACCCCCTGGTCCCAAACCAGGTGCGCTAACCGGGCTGCGCTACGCCCCGAAATATATCTTTATCTACATTTATCTATTCAATTTGACTTCAATAAATGTAGTGTTTAAATTCCTCACTTTGAGGTATTTGCGGTGGAGGAGGGATTCGAACCCCCGGTACCGATTTCTCAGTACGCTGATTTAGCAAACCAGTGGTTTCAGCCACTCACCCACTCCACCTTTGAAGAGGACGGCAAAGATAGAATAATGAATAATAAAAACAAATAGCTTCGCCTTTAGAATTGATATAGTTTAAATTATTATTTATTGATGCTTAGAATTAAGCTCTTTATATACAATATTATTTGAGTAGAAAGGAATGTCGCCTAATTACTGCCGTAACCTATTTCATTGTTTTTCAGTACCTTATCATTTTTCCACTCTGACCTTTTTTTGAAGTATTTTGGATTAATGATAAGCAAACCGAAAGATTCACATCCGTACTTTGTTTGTACGGAATGATGAGAGCCGTGGGCTCTTAGGATAGCACGAGAGTATTTGTTGTCGAGTTGTCTGAACCACTTGAACCTTTGATGTATATATACATCATGAATGAGGAAATATATCGCTCCGTATATTGATATTCCGATACCTACATATAGTAGAGCTCCCCAACCTTCAAAAAATGAACCCGCCATATAACAAAAGGCTGATGGTACCGCGAATACAAAAAAGAAACGATCGTTCTTTTCAAAAAAACCTGTCTTGTGGATAGGGTCGTGATGATCTTCATGCCATTTCCATAGAATGCCGTGCATTATGTATTTGTGAGCAAACCATGCTACGAATTCCATCGCCAAAGTAGTGGCTACAACTATTCCTATGTTCATTAATACAGACATACTTCTAAGACAGATTAGATTGATAAAAGTTTAGTCTAAAGTAATGGTTTTGGGACGGATATTGTCCAATTCTATATAGAAATTGGTTCCTACATGTTCTTCAGAATCGAAATAGAGTCTACCGTTCATAGATTCTAACATATTAGCTGCAATAGCTAATCCTAAGCCAGAACCAGAGTCTTTAGTGGTGAATTTGGGTTGGAAGATTTTGTCCTTCATATCGTCAGGGACACCCATACCATTATCACTTACTTGGATTAATGCTTTATCACCTTTAGTGTATAGTTTGAGGACGATTTTACCTTTTTTATCTTGAGGGATCGATTCGATAGCATTTTTTACAAGGTTATTAAGTATCCTTATTAGTTGATTTTTATCTGCTAATACGCTTATGGCATTAATGGGTTCCACCAACGATATTTCCATATCTTCTCTCTTTCTGAAGAGATTATGTACCACTTCTACAACACTATTGAGTTCTATCATAGTATTATTAGTCTTTGGAAGTTCTGCGAAGTTGCTGAAGGAATTAGCTATCTGAGTGAGATTATCAATCTGTTCCATTAGAGTTGCAGAGATTTTCTTTGATATAGCTTTGGCGTTCTCAGGTTCCTTAGTGATTGCTTTTTCGAGATGTTGGATGTACATCTTCATCGGGGTGAGGGGATTCTTAATCTCGTGTGCTACTTGCTTAGCCATCTCTCTCCATGCAGAGTCTCTCTCTGTCTTAGCTAATAATACGGCACTCTTATCGAGTTGATTGACCATATTATTATAATTTTTGATCAGGGTACCGATTTCGTCTTCTTTGTCCCATGAGATTAGTTCATTTCTCTTACCTAAGGTCAGTTGTGATAGTTTCTGATTGAGTAGTGCAAGGGGTTGTGTTATAGATCTTGCTATGAATATTGCAATGACACTTGCTATCAGAAATAAGAATACGTAGACATTGAAGATGGATCCTAAGAAGTCGAATACACTAATCCTATTCGATATATTAGTTTTATAACTTAACACAGTATAGCCTACAGTGGCTTCATCATAGAGTATAGGGAGGTAGTTCTTTCTTTGGTCCTTACTGTAGTCTCTGAATGCTTGTGGATCTTTCTGTTTGGCAAAATAGGTAAATGGGAAATAGTCTCCAGTGTATATATCTCCGCCTATAGGTATAATGTCTAATTCTGCATCGTGAGTTACTTCTAAGCTGTTTTCATAGTTTTTGGCGATAGCAACCGTTTCTTGTTCTGATTGTGCTATCTGTGTTTTATTATCTAAATCTCTGGCTATAGCATTCAGTTTTTCTTTGATGAATAGCTCATTTCTATTGTCTATAAAAGTCTTTAGAAATGATGTAGTTATTATCGCTATTATGAAAAATGAAAATAGAATGACCAGTATAAGTGATATCTGAATCTTAGAGTTAAGAGAATCTATATTCTGAATCTTAAAAGGCCAGTTATCCGGTAAGAATCCAATAAAAATATTAGCAATACCAAGGAGGAATATTAAGACAACTATCGCTGAGAATAGAAACGAAAACAATGCAATCGGTTTTACTAAACTAAAGAATGACTTTTTGGTTATGAGCAGTTTCTCAGGAGTAGGTTGATATTTGATATAGACATCTGAGTTTTCATATATTATATTTTCCTTTGATTGGCTTATGAGTGTCATCTCATCTTGGGTCAAGGCTATCTCTTTTCTGACGGCTCTTCCATTGATATAGTAATTAAGAGGCAGCTTTGCTGTGTAATATTTTTTAGGTAGTTGGAATCCCGATTTTATTATATAGCTATTAACGCCTTTAGTAGAGAACCATATGATATTGTGTAATTCATCAAAGCTGACATTCTCTTTGATTGCGATAAGATTCTGAGGCATCTTATACTTTCCATCAAAAATATTGACATAATTAGTATCAAATATTTCTATTATAAAATTCCGCTGACCAATCTTCTGAGATAGAAAATCATTGATATCTTTTCTGTCGTAGTTAGCTTCATCAGGAAGGATAAGAAGTTCGTTGACTTCTGCAATTATGGTTTCATTGATGGCACTATCGGTGATCTCATCTAATGCCTCTTGATCGAAAGTATAGAAGGTGTCATGTAGAAAATTTTTATGTGTAAATACATCTTTCTTTATATCGTAGTTAAAGAAAACTGCTGATAGATATATCCCGAATAGTATAGACCACCAGATAACCCATGTTATAGTCTTGTAGTTAATATCTATAAATAGATCTAAAAGAAACAGAAAGGATATCATGAATAAACCGAAGAATAATGGATTAATGTCCAGCCGTAATAAGTGTACTGTGACAACTCCTGCCATAGTGAGAATAAAAAATGATAGGCCTAAGTTCCGCCTTGACAATTGATTTTTTAGGTCTATAATTATTGTTGTCGCATATATAAATATTGCAGCTAATAAGGATAGACATGTGCCGAATATTATAGTATCTCTTATGCCTATATTAGATAAATTGTTGATAGCGATGTTAATCTTATCGCTGTACATCAGAAGTTGTATAAGTCTGAGGTGAGATACGAAGAGCAGCAGTAAGAAGCCCAGATTTAGACTATTGTATATAATAGCGTATCTCTTGACCTTATTAGAGAATTGTATTTTGGATAAGAATATAAGGCAGCCTGTGATGATAAGCGTGTCCAGTGTAAGGTCTATACTACTATAGGCACTTTTATTGAATATGCTCTCGACGATATCCAGATTCTGAAACCTCTCATGCCATGGCATGAAAAATAATATCATCCTACCGATGACGATACATCCGAATAGTGCAATACTTTTTTTGCGTACACAATTAAGTATTAATAATACAAGACCTATGATATAAGTACAGATCAGTATGTAGTTGAGATTTATAGATCTATATCTCTCACCTATCTTAAGCGGGATAGCATTGAGGAGCTTGAATTCGCTCTGCTCGTCATTAGAGCTATATATTCTATTGCTGACGCCTGATCGGTCATATATGAAATTATAGAGTTCTCCTGATTCATTATAGACTTCTAAGCAGATATTGATTATGATAGAATCACTGGCCTTTCTTATGTCGCAGAAGCTTTCATCGGAGGATTCTTGTTTCCACTTCCAGTATAGGAGTTTACTTCCGCTGTATACCTTGGCGAATATATGATCTCTGCTTAGTTGGTCTTCGAGCTCTTTTATCTTGGATAAGTCTTCAGTCTCTAAGCTGTCTTTCTGGAATAGGGTAATATACTCCTCAGAACTCAGTAGATTCTTGTAGTGGGATAGTTCAGAATCTACATATGCTTCCAGTTGCACAAAGCTGTCGCTCTTGCCTGTCGGTCGCAGAGATATATAATCTATAGCGATGGTGACTAAAAGTATTGATATGGATATTATAAGCCCCTTAGACATAATATATAAAATTACATATTATATTTAGTTATCATATATATGTTGTTGTTTGTCTCATATTTATAATTTCATATATGAACATAGGATGGCTTATATTTGTAGGAGTGTACGCTTTATCGCTCTGATGCAGATCAGAGAGGAAAGTCCGGACAACGTAGAGAACTGCACCATCTAACGGGTGGATATGGAATCCTGAGGATTCTGTATTATCAATGTAACAGAAACAAACTACCTCACTCAGATGCTTCTGAATGAGGAAAAGCTGAAACCGTAGGGTAAGAGCCTACGCATGGTTATGGTAACATGATCATGGGACATATTGCAGGTTGTAATGTCAAGTATACTTCGATTTTCCCCTCGGGGAAGTAGAGTTTCTCGCTCTATTCATTTTATGTATTCGGAGAGGGTAGGCAGCATAGATAAATGATAAAGGTCCCGACTTGTCGGGATACAGGATCCGGCTTACAGTACACTTTTATACTTAAGTATAGTATGATAAATAAAAGAGGCGACTACTCATTATGAATAGTCGCCTCTTTTATATTTTATAAGGTTATACGTATCTAACTCTGGTCACCTGTCAAAGCTGCAAAGTCAAATTGTAATGTAAATCTTAGTGTATTATCTAATGGATTTCTTCTATTATTAGTAGGTACTAAGTATGATAGATCTATCTGGAATACATTATACTTTAATCCTGCTCCTACTGTGATGAACTGTCTGTCACCTTTGAGTGGATTCTCATAATAATATCCTGCTCTTACAGCGAATTGTCCACTGTACCAGTATTCCATACCAAATGACATAGTGTACTCCTTAAGCTCTTCGCTAAATCCACCCGGTGCATCACCAAAAGAATTAACCACAGCTGAGAACATAGACTGCTCTTTGTAATCAGGTCCTACTTCTCCTCCTGCATCATAGTCTGGATTATCTGAAGTAACGCCAAATTCATCCACTAAAGTCGGAGATATCGGAGATGGAACGAGTAACTTATTTATATCAAATAAGAATGTCATACTATTATATTCATCAAAATTCAACTGAAGACCAGCTCCTAATCCAAGGTTAGCAGGTAAGAAATCTTTGATGACATTACCAGTGTAAGTAATCTTACTTCCGAGGTTAGTCACAGCTGCACCGAAAGTCCACAGACTACCATTAGCAGCAAGATTACCTTTCTTCTTATATGTAAGTGATAGATCTGCTGCGAATGCATTAGCAGAGTTAATATCTGTGTTACCTACACGCTGACCAGAGGCAAGATTAGAATAGATGTACTTAGCTGTAAGCCCAGCTGAGAAGTTCTCTGATAGCTTTCTGTTGTATGATACTGCAAATTCTAATTCTCTCGGCTGACCTGTACCCGCTGGGTTACCGTCATTATCAGTAAAGTTAATCTCTCCAAGTGAGAAGAATCTTAACCCAAATCCTATAGTCTGCAGATCATCCACTTTCTTATATCCAGTAAGATATGTAAGGAAGACATCATTAAGCCCTAAGTTTCTCAGCCATGGTGTATAAGTAGCAGAAAAGCTTGCATCTTTTTCGGCGAAAGCCAATCGAGATGAGTTGTAATGTATCGCATTAGGGTCAGCAGAAGCGGCTATACCAGCATCTCCCATAGCACCTCCACGTGCATCGGGTATTATTCTTAAGAATGGAACTGCTGAGAGTATCGTGCTTGGAAGACAATTGCCGTCAGAATCTAATATACATCCTGATTCAGGATTGAACCCAATTTGAGCTTGATTAGTATTAATTGCTAATAGTGCAAATACTAAAAGTGTTAGTGTTTTTTTCATTGAATTTGAAATTGCAGTTAAAATTACGACTATATATTGATATTAGGAAAAATCATTTTCAGAATGATATAAAAATGAATATCAATTAGTTATAGATGTGAAATTTTTTTAATGTGTTTGTAGTATTTTTGTTTCCGATTAGTTGAGAAGTACGAGCTTTTTCATTTCGCTCTCTCTCTCAAGATTTAACTCATTAGAGACTAACTTTATTTTATAGAGATAGATTCCTTTAGAAATTTTTCCTCCCGAATAGTCAGATGCATTCCATTCTATATCATCTATTCGATTATCAAAGCTAAATCGTTCTTCGTTGATCGACTTTATTAATACGCCAGACATAGAGTATATGTCTATAGTTATATCAATATTAGTATCAGATAGATCATGCTCAAAAGCAAATGTAGTATTATCTACAAATGGATTAGGGTAGTTAATCACATTATTTATAAATCCTTCGAGGTTCTCCACTACTAAGAACTCTGACACTTCTTCCGTAGAGTTATTAAGAACATCCCAGGCCTTGACGTATACGGTATGTAGGCCTATCTCTAAATCGTCTAATTTGTAACTCACAGAACCAGATCCTACTTCATCTACATTAGGCTCATAGAAATTGTTAAGTACATATCCACTATTGGATTTGTCATCTATGTGGGCAGTGATATCATGCCCTATGCTTGTACTGCTTAGGTTGATCCCTGTCTCGTCTGATAGGTCTATTATGAGCTCAGTATTTTTTCCTGTGGGATCACCACTGACAAAAGTTCTATCATCAAAAAATATGTCTATCTCAGGACCTTCATTGTCTACAATTACTGACTCCGAAGTACCTCCTATGGTGATATCGCTATAATGGCCTCCTGCATCTTCTCTATTGCCGTCACTAGCATAGAAACTGAACATCCCCTTGCCATAGTCAAAGTCAATATTTTGAGGTAATATTAATTCTATAGAGAACTTGCCTGCAGTCACTGATGCACTTCCTTTATATAATACACTTTTTCTAAGTTGGAAGTCATAGATTCTTCCTTTGTTGTCATTATCTAAGGTCTTTAAGTCACTTGATTTATCGTATACAGTTAACGAAATACTGCCATTAAAATCGTTAAGCTCTTCTCCTGTGAATGTTTCTATGGATCCTGTTAATACTACCTTCTCTAATGCACCAATTGTATCTTGTAGTTGATCATCGACTTGTTGACCATTTATGGTATTAAGCACAACCTTGTTCTTAGGTAAGGTCAGTTGCATAGATGGGTCGCCTATAAGCATGAATTTCCTCGTATTAGTAAGTACATTGGTTCCACTTACTTCTACTATTTCGTTTTGTGCAGCTGTAAGAACATCTCCGAATCTCAATCTTTGACCTTGATTACGTAAGAATATTTTTTCGAATACTTTTCTAGTAAGTTTCTCATTAGAGCTCGAGTATACTGCTCTTACTGTGGTGAATAATCCTATGGCACCACCTCTACTATTCATCAAAGCGTGCTCTCCGGCAGATACAAAACTTGGCTCATCGAATCCTGTAAATGAACACGTAGCAGTGATAATGACTGGAAGTTTGTTGTAGTTTCTCCAGTTGATGATGTCATTTACTTGTAGTACTCTTTCTTGAGCCCATCCTTTCGGGCCACCATGACCAAGGTAGTTTAGGACCAGCTGACCGTTATCGATATTGGTATTTATTGCTGCATTAGCATCTGGATATCTTGTCCCACCTGGAGTAGCGACTTGATTGAATGCATCAAAGTATACTTTCTGTTGTATTAATTCGGGATGATTTTCTTCCGTCGTTTTTGCAATACTATCGGCATCCCTTATATGTATATTACTATCCTCATCGTCAGCTGTAAATCCTATACGCATCTTCCAATCTCCTAATGTAGCAGGACTTGTATCATAATTGATGATTTTATTGACAACATCCATTGCTTGGTCTGCAGTCTGAGCTGGTATTCTCCCTATACCTAATTCTAAGTCACCAGATAACAGATCGTTACCCTCATCTTCAGATAATAAGCCGAAAAAATCATCTGTAGGAAATGCATCTACAGGGTGTAATGATTCATCTGTCTCGTAAGTAGGTATATAATTCTGAAATTCTAATTGGTCGTTAAGACCTCTATAGTCATAAGAAGCGTCACCCATGAGTAGGAGATACTTAAAAGTGGTGTCTCGTGTATGTACCATTCTACAGAAATCTCTTATTGCTGTAGGGTCGACTCTACCTGAGCTATATTCATTATATATATCGTCGATATCTACGACGATGGAGATTAAGCCATCATTCTCACTTCTATGAGAAGCTAGCCTCTCAGCGGCTTCAGAGAAGTTGCTATGTGTGATTATAATGAAGTCAGCTTCGCTGATGCTGTGTATATTTTGATTATCTACTTTTTCTACAAATGATGGCTGTGGATGCTGTCCTGATTTTTCTAAAGCCACAAATGCTTTTAGTTTATTTTCTGTATCGAATGCAAAGGTCTTATCCATACCCGATGATTCTGGTATAATACTGCTCACATTATGAGGCTCTGAGATATCCCATATTAATAAGTCTTCAGTACTATTAATCCTGAATCCGTAACTATCATAGTTAAGCATATCTCTGTCTATGAGTAGCAGAGGAGTGCCGGTGTAGATATTATTCTCTTGGCCTATCATCTCTATGTAATCGAGCCATCCTTCCCCTTGGGGACCATTAGCAAAGAATTCTATGCTAATATTGGGGTTTGGTCCTGAGATAGTAACTTGTTCATTAATGGTTCTAATGTGAGCGTATAAGCTTTCTATATTATCTAATGTCGTTCTTGATATGCTGCTTGTTTTAGTATCTCCATCTACATTTACATCATATCTCATTGTTACCTCGTTCCTACCTATAAATCTTACTTTTAAGCTTGCTGTACTATTAGGTACTGCATGGGCAAATGGGAAAGATCTGCTAAAATCTTGCACAGTTTCATTGGCAAAAGATTCTCCGAACCATTCCTTACCTGACCCTTGTGTACCTCCAAAATTGCCTAAAAGATTAAGTCTATCATTCTCATGTCTATATACGGATTCTCTTGTACTGGATATGATTTCAGGATTATTGATAGAATTCAGGTTTTGTATCCGAGGACCATTTTCTGATTCTATTTTTATAAAAAAGTAATTATTAAGGTCGTAAGGGTTTTTCTGGTAGTTAATATTGTCATTATCGTAGTGATAAGTACTGGCTCCTTCTGCATAGAATAGTATGTAATCCTGTGGATCAAAACTGCCATCATTCTCTCCTTCTATGTATATTGCATTATCAGAAAGATCATCAGTTCTCGATTCGTTGACTAATTGTGGTACTGGACCGCCAGTATTACCATATATATGTATTTTTCTTGGATCAATATTATTGACATCTATTCCGTTAATATTAGACAAGAACTCATAATCTATCTTATATACACCAGTTTCTCCAATTGATATTTTATAGATATCGCCTGATGCTAAGACAGATGTTTGTTTATTTTGTGCTGTAATACCTGTCGAGCTAAGGACGATGATAGAGGAGATGATAGAGAGGATAGAAAAGATTTTCATGATGGCTTATAGTTATTTTCGTTATAGAAACGTTAAGTTATTACTTGTATTGCAATCAGATTTTTAAATCAAGCTTATTTTATCAATCAAGATGATTCTACGACATTTTATACTAAGAAAACTGCTATTTATATCCTTTTGCTGCACAAGTATTACGGCATTAGGGCAAGATTTGGTTTTCAGCCAGTATTATAATGCGCCTATACACATTAATCCTGCTTTTGCTGGATTAAGTAACTATCCACAATTTACTAGTAATTATAGATTACAATGGCCGGGCATAAATAATGTTTATAAGACTTTTGCGATTTCTTATGATCAATATTTTAAAGATCTCAATAGTGGAATAGGATTTACTGCTCTTACTGATGATCAAGGAGACGGTACGCTTAAGACTACAGAGTTCTCAGGTATCTATGCCTATCGATTAAGATTTAGAAAAGATTGGCAGTTAAAGTTTGGATTAGAGGTGGGATATGCCCAATCACGATTGGATTTTAGCAAATTGATATTCTTTGATCAGATAGATCCTGGAGTGGGGCCTTTTAATGCCGCAGGAGTGCCATTTCCGTCAGGAGAAATACAGCCTGATAATCTGAATAATGGGTATTTAGATATCAACTTTGGTATGCTATTATACAATCCGCAATTTTATGTCGGAATAACATTTGACCATATTAATGGTCCATATAGTGGCTTTCTGGCCAGTAATAGTAATGAAAACTACGCTATACCCGTGGTTCTGGCTATTAATGCAGGGACGCAAATTGTATTAGAAAAAGACAATAAGGGCAGACCCAGAACGTTTATATCTCCGAACATCTTAATTGCTCGTCAGAACGACTTCAGCCAAATAAATGTTGGTGCTTACATGCAGGTCAATCAATTATTTGGAGGTGCATGGGTTCGGCATACTTTAAGTAATTTAGATGCTTTTATATTTACAGCAGGAGTTGATTTAGATTATATAAAAATAGGCTACAGTTTTGATTTAACAGGCTCAAACCTTGGTCCTAATACTGGAGGAAGTCATGAAATAGGCATTATTTTGCGACTTAAAAATCTGGAAAAGAAAGAATCTAAATACAATGATTGTTTCAGTTTATTCCGTTAATTTACGGAACTATTTTTGCAGCAATATTTAATATTATTACACAATTTATCAGTTAATATGAATAAGGTCATCAATTTACTACTCATACTTTTGGTCACACTAGCGTTTACCTCTTGCAAGAAAGGTGGTACTGGCGGTAGTGGAGAACTTGATTCTGCTACAGGATGGGAGTATGGTAACCCCGAGTACGGGGGTTTCGAAAAATTAGATTATGAAGGTCAGATAACAGGACCTAATTTAGTCCTCATAGAAGGAGGTACATTCACTATGGGTATGTCTCAGCAAGATGTTACCTATGAGTGGAATAATGTACCCAGAAGAGTAACAGTCTCTTCATTCTACATGGACGAGTCAGAAGTAACTAACATCAACTGGAAGATGTACGAAGATTGGACTAAGAGGACGTATCAATCTTACCCTCAAGTATGGCAGGATCTTCTACCCGATACATTAGTATGGAGAGAAGAGCTCGCTTATAATGAGCCACTAACAAGAACCTACTACAGACACCCATCTTATGATGATTATCCCGTAGTCGGTGTATCTTGGAATCAGACACAAGAATTCTGTAAGTGGAGATCTAACAGAGCTAACGAGATGATCCTTATAGAGAGAGGTATATATAACCCAAACTCTACTGAGCAAATAGATAGCGAAAGTTTTGATACAGAAGCATACTTAGCTGGTCAGTACGAAGGTAATGTCAGAAAGAATCTGGAAGACAAAGCTACAGGAGGGGAGAGACCTGTAAAGTTTGAAGATGGTATATTATTACCAGACTATAGACTACCTACAGAAGCTGAGTGGGAATATGCAGCATTAGCATTACAAGGTAATCAGCCAGATACAGGAGATGAGAACATCACAGATAGAAGAATCTATCCTTGGAATGGTAACACAGCAAGATACCAGAAGCATAATAAAAATCAAGGTAAGATAATGGCTAACTTTAAGAAAGGTCGAGGTGATTACATGGGTATGTCAGGTAATCTTAATGATAAAGCATCAGGCCCTGCCCCTAAAGGAAAATATATCCCTAATGATTTTGGATTATATAATATGGCTGGTAATGTCAGTGAGTGGGTACAGGATACTTACAGACCTATGACTACTTCAGATCTTAGTGATCCTGAGAATCATGATCTGAATCCATTCAGAGGTAACGTCTTTATGGAAGCAGTATTAGATGAGGAAGGTAAGCCGGTAGAGAAAGACAGTTTAGGTAGACTTAGATATGCTCAGGTTGAGGACGATACTCTAGGACTCAGAGATAACTATAGAAAAGGTGATGTAAGAAATTATATCGATGGAGATAATGAGGAATTCGTTGAGTATGGTTACGGTAAGTGGTCATTGATTAACGACGAATCTAAAGTATACAAAGGTGGTTCTTGGGCTGACAGATTATACTGGTTATCACCGGGTACAAGAAGATTCAAGGATGCAAGCAAGTCATCAAGCAAGATAGGATTCAGATGTGCTATGATAAGAGTAGGAGGAGAGACTGGTAATGACGATTCTGGAGGAATCGAGTTCCAAGAGAAAGGTGCAAAAGTTAAGCGTAGATATAAGTAATTATCAAGCGCAATAAAATATATAAAGCTTCTACTTGGTGACAGGTAGAAGCTTTTTTATTTATACCTCATATGAATGGTATCTCTTTATTAGATTTATAGCAATTTAGTAATTCAATATCATTAAGTGATTTTGTAGATGTCATACTGATTGTCCACTTAATGATCTCATATGGGATGAGGAGTCCTACAGTGGATATTATTGCTCAATACAAAAATTATAAAGTACTCATACTTAATTAACTAATGAATAAATATACTTGAACATGGATATGGCTAAACTCTATAAAGCATTCCTTAAGTCCAATGGGGTTTCTATAGACTCTCGATCTATATCAGATGGACAGATGTTTTTTGCTATCACTGGTGATAGATTTGATGGGCACAGATTCATAGATGATGTCATAGAGAAGGGAGCATCTCTTGTGATTATCCATGACAAGGCCTATGATAGGGGTGATAAGACATTCTTAGTAGAGGACACTCTCAGGTGCTTGCAAGATCTTGCACACCACCATAGGATGCAATTAGATGTTCCTGTGATAGGTATTACGGGTTCTAACGGTAAGACCACAACTAAGGAACTCATACATGCGGTATTGTCTAAGAAATATAAGGTACATACTACTAAGGGTAATTACAATAACCATATCGGAGTACCTCTGACCTTATTATCAGCCGATATAGATAGTGAGATGCTTATCATTGAGATGGGAGCTAATCATCTGCTTGAGATAGATCAACTATGTCATATCGCAGCACCTAACTATGGACTTATAACTAACGTGGGCTTAGCACATGTAGAGGGCTTCGGATCATGCGAAAACATAATCATCGGGAAGACAGAGATGTATAGATATATAGCAAAAGTCAATGGTTGCATATTCTATAATGATGAGGATCAAGTATTATCAAAGAAACTTCCGGAAGACACTAAGTGTGTGCCTTACTTAGTTTCTGACATAGAGTTCTTGTATAGTAATCCGACTCTCGCATTCAAGGATACTGATATGGATGAAGTATATAGCACCAAGTTATTCGGTATATATAACCAGACGAATGTAGAAGCGGCTATTACATTAGGAAGGTACTTTAAGGTACTAGACGAAGATATATTCCAAGCCATAGAAAGCTATACCCCTAATATGAATAGGTCTCAGCTTATACGAAAAGGTGATATCACCTACATAAAAGATGCTTATAACGCTAATCCTAACAGTATGAAATTAAGTATCAAAAGCCTTATGAATTTCGGTACTCAACCCAAGGTTCTTGTCCTCGGAGATATGATGGAATTAGGTGATGATAAGCTCATTCTGCATAGAGATATGCTGAGGTATATAGCTAATTATACTTGGAAGAAAGTCTTGTTAGTAGGACCTATATTCGCAGAAGCCAATAAGGATTTCGATTATGTGTCTTATGACAATATTGGAGAATTAAAGAAGGATTATAGTTCATTAATATCTGAGTGGGCAGATAGTACCGTTCTACTCAAAGGATCAAGATCAATGAAAATAGAATCCCTAATCGAAGACTAAGTAGTATTCTTAATGTAATGCAAGGATAATATCAGGTATGTCGCCCTGTATGAGGTCGTTATAATCTTTTTCAGTACAAGGATATACTTTTCCATCATTAGGGTGCTTAAAGGACCACCTACCAGTAATGATACTTTTAGTAAATTCTATGGCCTTATCAGATATGTCGCTCTGGACGAGATAAGTGATATTATTCTCTGGTAGGGTGTCTATGTCTTGATTCATACGACCTTCTATGAAGTACCATAACATTAATGTTATCAGATCTTCTGTACCACCGGCGAGGTCTTCGTCTCCTATATTGATACAGAATGATTGTAGATCAGAAGATAATCCAGCTGATCGAGAGATTGAGCAAGCTTCATATATATCTAATCCAGTTATGTCAGATCGAGAAGAGAATGAATCCTGGATCCTCACTGCATTAATATCAAACAGAAGATTATCTGTTTTTCTGATAAGTGTATCTGCCAAGTCTTTAGAGTGCTTATACTCTCCGAGGCTGACTGATGGTTTGATAGGGATAGGACACAAGTGCCTTTGATAGCCTATGTTGTGCTTATGAGGATCTGCATATTTAGATATGTACAGGGCATGAGCATTATATTCTTCTAATATGACAAGTTCTTTACAAGATGCGATTATGAAGTTAACACCATTCTTGGTCGCAGCCCCTACATTCATTGAATTCTCTACTGAAAATACGTTAAATTCGAAATTTTCGTAAATGTTAAGCTTGTCTAATAATTTTGAATAAAGCTCATTTCTATCTACTTTTTCACTGAAATACAGATTTATAGTATTTTTTTGGGAGCCTGGATATCTCACCAAAAATTTCTCGAATAAATGACAACTGGACGCTAATTCTTTTGGATTACCGTCACGGTTATTGCTACTATTTTGTGTGCTCATGAGTACATTCTTGTAACACAAATTTAGTAATTGCTGAAAATAAAAGGTTTAAACATTATAATTATTTATAATATATAACTAATTTTGTTTAGTTATTATAATTAATGAATATGTGAGAATGCCATTTTTATAATAATTATTGCATTAACTTATTATAAAGTGACTTAACGAACACTTGATAATTGAGATTTTGAAACTTGGAAAACTACGACATGAATTTTTTATCTAATTGGAAAACGGCTACGCTGTTTTTGTTATTTGCACCAATATGCCTTTTGGCGCAAGACCCAGAACCTACTACTACGACTAATATCTCCGAGGAGGTAGAAGAAGAAGATTACAAGGATACGTGGAAAACACCACACATCTCTGATGAAATGACTGTCGATGACGAGCAGAACAAATCATGGAGAATGGGAGATTACAAATTTTCTTCTAAACCCAAGAACTCATGGGAGTTAGGACTCCATGGAGGTCACTTCTTTATAGATGGTGATGTCGATAGAGCGATTCCTGGAGGATGGGGCTTAGGCTTGCATCTCAGAAAAGCCATCAATTATACTTTCTCAATCAGAGGATCAGTATTCTATGGTATGGCAACAGGTATAGAGAACCAGTTCTGGAGACATAAATTTAACAGAGGTACAGGTGGTGTCAATCAGATCGGTGGTGGTCTTGTAGAGAATACTTTTGACGGGTATAATCCACAGACAGGAGGCCCAGGCGAATGGATTCCTGCTCACAGAACACAATATATAGCAGCTGATATGGCTGTTGTGTTAAACATAGGGAACTTATTGTTCCACCAAGAAAGAAATAAATGGAATTGGTACGCAGCTATCGGAGTTGGTCTAAGTAACCATACTGCTAATCTTGATTTGCTTAATGCAGCAGGTGAGCCATATGGTACTGGAATAGACGGAGGTATAAGAGAAGCAATAGGCTGGACACCAGACAGATTCAATACGAAAGCGGGTAGAGATGAAATAGAAGCAAGTATCAAAGAAATATATGACGGTGTCTACGAAACTGAAGGATTCAAGAAAGCAGGAATTTTCAGATTTGGAGATGACTTTAATGTACATGTAGTATTCGTGCCTTCTATGGGTATCTCTCGTAAGTTATCTAAAAGAATCAACGTCGGTATAGAACACCAGATCTTCTTATCTGATAATGATTACTTAGATGGCATCAAGTTCAGAACCGCTGTAGATCAGACTAATAATGCTGATATAGGTCACTATACTCACATGAGAATAGGGTTTAACATCGGTAACTTCGATAAAGTAACAGAGCCATTATACTGGATGAATCCTATGGATATAGCATTCTCAGAAATTAATGATCTTAAGAATAAGCCTCAATTAGACCTTACTGATGAAGATCAGGATGGTGTTATCGATATGTTAGATCAAGAATTAGATACACCTGAGGGATGTCCTGTGGATACAAGAGGTGTACTCCTAGATAGTGACGGTGACGGAATCGTAGATTGCGAAGACAAAGAGCCTTACAGTAGACCTGGTTGTCCTATAGATGAGTATGGTGTAGCTAATTGTGAAGAAGAATGTTGTGCATCAGAAGATGATATCAATAGACTCATCGATGCAAGAGCTGAAGAGTTCAAAGCAGCAGCATCTTCTGGAGTCAGCAACTATGGTGGCGGTGGTACTGTAGAGAGAACAGTCACTAATGCAGATGGTACGACAACAATAATCAGAGAACCAGCAGTCAATACTAACACTGTAGAGAGAACAATAACTAACGCAGATGGTACGACAACTATAGTAAGAGAGCCAGCAAGAAGTAGCGGTGGAACTTATGCTAATTCAGGTTGTGGAGATTGGTTCTTACCTATGATCCATTATGACTTAAATAAGTCTTCTATTAAGCCAGAATACTTCAGTCACCTACATAACGTAGCTCAGGTACTGCAGAAATGTCCAAGCATATGTGTAACAGCACAAGGATATACAGATAGCAGAAACTCTAATGATTATAATAAAGTTCTATCATATAAAAGAGCAAAATCAGCTGTGGATTATCTTGTAGATAATTACCAGATCGATAGAAGTAGATTAAAGCTAATGTACGGAGGAGAGGAGAACCCTATGGTTAATTCTCCAAGCTCAGAAGCACATCACTTCATGAATAGAAGAGTAGAATTCAGAACATGCGAAGCCGTTGATTTTGATATGGCAGCACCAGAAGGTACGTCTACTAACTCTGCAGGTAGTAGCTCACAGCCAGATTATTACAAAGGAAATAAGTCGTCAGGATATTAATTATATCGGCGGTTATGGAATATTAAAAAAGCTCTGGAGTATAATCCAGGGCTTTTTTTATTTTGTAGTATACCCTTATCGTTTCTATATGTCGATCGAACATTAATCTATAATCTCATGTTTGCCATATATAACATACAAGAGTAAAAAAAATGATAAGGAAAGGATCAAATGTAAAATGGAAATGGGGTAATGGATATGGAGAAGGTAAGGTAATAGAATCCTATGATGAAGAAATAGAGAAGACAATAAAAGGTACAAAAGTGACCAGAAACGGAGAGGCCGGTAACAAAGCTCTGTATATAGAAACAGATGACGGCAGTAAAGTCCTCAAGCTTGAGAGCGAAGTAGAAAAAATAGATTAGATAACTAAAAAAAATAAAGATTATGAAGTACAATATTGAAGCACCGTTCACCATATCAGACGATGATAGATCAAGTATAGAAAGTAAGTTAGAAAGCTTGGAGAAATTTAACCTTGGAATAACTTCAGCAGATATTTTTTTCAAGGAAGATGATGGCACTAATCCTGGAGATATCCACTCTCAGGTAAGATTGTATCTGCCAGGACCAGATATCTTTGCTGAGAGTTTTAACCAGCAAGCGATAGTTGCATTTAATAATACATTCGATGCGGTGAAGAGGCAAGTAGTGAAGTTGAATGATAAGAGAAATGATCACCGATCGGAGATAAAAGAGATGATATAGCAGGATAGTAACAATAACAACCTTATATAAATGAAAAAAGGGATGATAGCCAAAAGCCATCATCCCTTTTCTATTAATTATAGCTCAGAATATTATTATGCTAATATCTTAACTGGATTCTCTAAGAATGACTTAAGAGTCTGTAGATAAGCGGCACCTTTAGCGCCATCTACTATTCTGTGATCACATGATAGCGTCACTTTCATCATATTGCCTATCACTATCTGACCGTCTTTGACTATTGGTTTTTCTACTATAGTACCTACAGCAAGTATACATGCATCAGGTGGATTGATAATAGCTGTAAATTCTTCTATGTCAAACATCCCAAGATTACTTATCGTGAAGGTATTCCCTGACATTTCTTCAGGAGATAATTTCCTATTTTTCGCCTTACCAGCGAGTTCTTTGATCTCAGTCTTAATCATCGTTAATGACTTCAGATCGGCATCTCTTATAACTGGAACAAGCAGGCCTTCTTCTACAGCTACAGCTACCCCGATATTGATATTCTGATGATAAGTGATCTTATCACCTAACCATGACCCATTAATAAGTGGGTGCTTTCTGAGAGCTGCTGCAGATGCTTTTACTACGATATCATTGAATGATATTCTTACTTCTGCGTCTTCGTTTATAGCTTTTCTTGCTGTGATAGCATTATCCATATTAATCTCTACTGTAAGGTAGAAATGTGGTGCTGAAAACTTACTTTCACCTAACCTCTTAGCTATGACCTTTCTCATTTGAGATATAGGCTTATCACCATATACATCAGGGTTGATAGCGCCAGACAATTGGGCCATTGGAGCACTTGATGATCCTGCTACTGCAGATCCGTTAGCTATAGCTGATTCTATGTCTTGCTTGACGATACGTCCGTTCTCACCAGTACCAGATATTCTACTGAGGTCCAGTCCGCTGTCACTTGCCATCTTCTTAGCCAGTGGCGAAGCGAATATTCTGCCATCGTTATGTGTCTCATTCTGAGTGACTTGGACAGGAGTAGATGCTTTCGCTGGTGTAGGAGCACTTTTAGTCTCCGCTTTAGGGGCTTCTTTTTTCGTATCGCTACTTTCACTTTCAGTTGCTTTAGGTTCCGCTTCTGATTTGCTAGCGCCTGACTCTATTTCAGATAGTAAGTCATCTATATTTTCTCCTTTTTCGCCTATGATAGCAATTACACCCTCTACAGGTACTGGTCCTTCTGCTACGCCGATGTGTAATAATACACCCGAATTAAAGCTTTCGAGCTCCATTGTTGCTTTGTCTGTTTCTACCTCAGCGAGTATATCGCCTGGTTCTACTGCATCTCCAACTTTTTTTTGCCATCCTACGATGTTGCCTTCTTCCATCGTATCACTCAATCGAGGCATCTTAATTACTTCAGCCATTTTCTATGTTTTTTTGATAAACTAAGCACTAATTTAAGGATGATTTGAAATATTTCCCTAAATAATGGTATTCATGGTATCATATGCGATAATTATGCCTATTCGCCTCCTTTTTCCATGTTATACTCAATATAATAGCCTTTAAGATATAAATGTTGAGTTGAAATATAATCCTAATTGAGATTAGGTGACGCTTGTTTGTTTTTATTAATGTGTAATTGCCTATTTTTGAGACGATGAAATTCTCCTCCAAGACCTTAGAAAAAGCCGTAGATGCACTAAGCATGCTGCCTAGTATAGGCAGAAAGTCAGCCCTCAGATTGGCTCTACATCTTGCTGATAACAATACAGAAAAGAAAGATAAGATCATAGCTGCAGTGATGGCACTTAGAGATGACTTGAAGTCATGTAAGAAATGTCATAACTATTCTGATAATGACATATGTGATATCTGTGCTGATGTAGCACGTAGTCATAAGACAATCTGTGTCGTAGAATCTGTCAAAGATGTGATGGCTATAGAGAATACGCAACAGTTCAGTGGCGTCTATCATGTTCTTGGTGGTGTCATATCTCCACTCGAAGGGGTAGGACCTGAAGACTTACATATAGAATCATTGCTATCAAGAGTTAAGGAGCAGGATGATATCGAAGAATTAATCATGGCTATAAGTCCTACCATCGAAGGGGATACAACAATCTACTACATATCTAAATTACTCGAAGGCAAAGTTAAAGTATCCACTATAGCAAGAGGTGTCTCTTTCGGTGGAGAATTAGAGTATGCTGACGAGTTGACACTAGGGAGATCTATACATAGTAGGACTACGTATACCCAAGAAATCACAATATAAGTTAAGCTGCTACAGATGACTAATCTAAGCATCGTCATAGTTAACTACAAAGTCAAATATTTCTTACGGCAGTGCATACAATCCATATATAATAGCCAATGTAATCTGACCTACGATATTATCGTAGTAGACAATGCATCTGATGATGGCAGTGTCGAGATGCTGGAAGAGTACTTCCCTAAGGTTAAGCTTATCGCAAATAAAGATAATGTAGGATTCTCAAAGGCTAACAACCAGGGATTTGCAGTAGCGAATTCTAAGTATGTTCTTATCCTCAATCCTGATACGATCCTGCAAGAAGATACCTTACAGACATCTTACGACTATGCAGAGGCACATCCTGATGCAGGTGCCATAGGTGTCCGTATGATAGATGGCAAAGGACAATTTCTACCAGAATCTAAACGAGGTTTTCCCACTCCCCTTAATGCAATATGGAAGATGCTGAAGGTATCTAAGCTATTCCCTAAGTCATCTTTCTTTAATAGATACTATATGGGGCATATAGGAGAGTACGAGACTCATGATGTAGATGTTCTTACTGGTGCTTACATGTGGGTAAGAAAAGAAGCAATAACAGCCACGGGTGGATTTGATGAAGATTACTTCATGTATGGTGAAGATATAGAACTGAGTTATCAGATCAGAGCACAAGATTATAGAATCGTATATCTACCCACTACTTCAATTATACACTTCAAAGGAGAAAGTACGAAGAAGAGCAGTGTCAAGTATCTAAGGAACTTCTATGGCGCTATGGGTATATACGCTAATAAGCGAAACTCAAATAATGGCTTCGTTTGGAAATTAATATTACAACTCGGAATCGTATTCTCAGCTGTAGCATTTGTACTTAAGCAATTGATAGGTCGTATAATAAGGCCATTAGTAGATGTCTTATTACTATTCGGCATAGGTAAGATATTGCAGAACCTATGGGCTCGATTTTATTTTGATGATCCTACATATTATCAGGATTCGGCGGTGGACATGACACTTGGAGTACTTATAGCCATTCTTATATTAGTCTATTACTTATTCGGGCAGTATGATAAGCGGCATAATATAAAACATCTCAGCTACGGATTTCTTATCGGAACATTAGCTATGTTCTCGGTATATAGTCTATTGCCATTAGAGCTGAGATTCTCCAGACTTGTATTGGTGATGCTTGTAGTTGTGAGTCCGTTCGTGCTATATGTAAGTAGAAGGTTGTATAATCTGATAGGGTATAAAAGAAGTGCATTCAATTTGTTTGATAACAAAAGGATAGCCATAGTAGGTTCTGATATGTCGTGTACAGCGGTAGATAGAATTGCAGATAATTACTCTAACAGTCAGCAAATAATAGGGCATATCACTGATGGTATCTCTGACAAAAATATAGGTGCTTTAGATGAGCTGGAGGATACTGTAGATTCTCGTAATATCAACGAGATCATCTTCTGTAGTAAGGATCTCAGCTCTGATTATATATTCCAGTCGATGGCAAAATTAGGCAATAAAGTTTCCTATAAAATCGCTAATGATGATAACAGAAGCATACTGGGTAGTGACTCTAAAGATAAGGCAGGAGAGTGGTATGCATTGGATATCGCTTACAAAATAAATCAACCTTTTCATATCAGGTTAAAGCGGATATTCGATATAGGAATGAGTATACTCTTGTTGTTAGGATTACCAATTTTTATCATAGTTAGTCCTCAAAGGAAGCATATTTATTCTCATCTTATCTCTGTTCTTATAGGTTCTAAGACTTGGATAGGATACCATATAGCGGATAATAAATTATCAGATCTACCCACCATAAAGAATAGCGCCTTTCAATTACATACTAACGCTACTACATCTGCTCACGAAGCTAATCTTTATTATGCAAGAAACTACAGCATATGGTTAGAGGTAGAATTGATGTATAAATTCTTACTGGATAGGAGATAATCAATAGTTCAATTTTCGGATTATGACTGAGGTTCTATCGGCCTTAGCCATTTTAGGCAAATCAGTTATTTATAGCGTTAAAAGCAGGCGCCGTGTTTGACGACTGAAAGGAATGAACGACTGTTCTCGTTATTAGCGAGATTAGAGTGACTAAATGTCACTCTAAAAGAAGAGAACCTTGTCATCGGACAAGGATGGGAGGCTGTAATGTTTAGCTATCAATAATTGATTTGGCGTCAAGAAATATGAAAGAAAGATCTCGTAGAGTAGAGCCGTGAGGCTCTAAGTGATAGAACCGCAAAGCGGGAGAGCTGCAGCCTTGGATTTTTCCCGATGCAATGATCGGGATGGCGACATTCATCGTCTTCATTGGTTCGTTTTTTTTCTAATAGAAAAAAATGAACGCCCTTCTGGCGAAGAAAATGTATGAATAATGCAATGTCAGACAATACTAAACTTTAATAGATTTAGAATAGAAATCCATTTTATTAAATTACAAAAGTAAAAGGCAGAACGATCATCTCGCCCTGCCTTTATCAGTATATCTCATTGGTAAACGAAAAATTACTTCGTCACAAGATTAATTGTCAGATCAAAATCGTCATAGATTGTCTTATCTCCTAAGTTGTCAAAGAAACTTCCAGATCCGTATTTGATATCATATTTAGTTCTATCTACTTTTAATGTGGCATTAGCGACATTGCCACCAGCAGTAGCATTAAATGTTATCGGATTGGTTTTTTCTTTAATCGTAAGATCACCCGTTATTGTATAATCGCCAGCGGTATCGCCTTTGACAACTTTCGTTATTTTGAAAGTGGCAGTAGGGTAAGTTGCTATCCCAAAGAAGTCGTCAGAATTTAAGTGGCCTACAAGTTTTTCTGCTCCACCTGGCTTCAAGTCAGTACAAGCGATAGATGTCATATCTATAGTAAACATACCTCCCTTGAGTACGTCATGATCATATTCGAGCTGACCTTCTTTGATTTTTATAGTACCCTCATGTGAGCCAGTTACTTTTTGGCCTTTCCATGTGACGACTGATTCAGCGACGTCTACTTTTTTTGTCGTGACGTGTGTCGGATTAGTAATGAAGAAACTCATTCCGATGATAAGTGAAATTACTGTTTGCATTTTTATTAATTTGTTTAGTGTGAATATTATTGATCTAAAAATAGTTCCTAATTATGATCTCATCTTATCGAGAAGTAGGGATAGTTGTACTGCTTCC
>CALLAG010000198.1 GCA_938002705.1 uncultured Saprospiraceae bacterium
TGTTTTTCTACACTTAAGCTTGTAGGTGGTAACTGTGATATAGATGAAGATGATATTTTCTTTCCTACCACTATATTGAATGTAGAAGTAGTAATCAATGATGCATCTGAGGTGTCGACGGTATTCGAGCCTGATGCTTTATTAGCACGACCAGAATTTAATAATGAAGATGTGTATCCTACTTTCTCAGTACCAGGATGCAGTAACATTGGTTTCAGTTATCAAGATAACGTATTTGTAGTAGATGCTACTCAGGGATGGTATAAAGTTCTAAGACAATGGACAGTCATAGATTGGCTTACAACTGATATCTATAATGGAGATCAGATTATTAAGAACTATGGACAACCTGATGAGTACATCTGTGATACGCTTCCGAGATCTGCTCCAGTCGGAGATTGTGCTTCAGGACATACGCTGACAGATGACGTAGAATGGCCTAATGATATATCTATAAGTGATCACAGAATCAAGCCAAGTGAATTAATCATGGCTTCTATGGTAGACTCATTAGATGCAAGACCTAATTTCTATGAGGACGCTCAGTTCTACACACTTTCATATATTGATTTTGTCAATGACCTAACTCAGCAGACATTAGTGATAGATAGAGAATGGACAGCAGAGAGAACGGATATCATAGGTCTCTCGTGGACTTACACTCAGAAGATTACTATTGACCTCAGTACATTCGGCAGATTAGTGACTGTCAATACGCTAAATAATAGACCAGTACCAGATGTAGACATAGATGGAATTAGTATGACTAATGAGCAAGGATTCGTCTATACTGAAGCTGATGTGAATCCAAGTAAGCCAGATGTTGCTGACAATGGACTGAATATACTTGATCTTATAATGATGCAAGCTCATCAGTTAAGTGTTCAGGAGCTCGGTGAATTACAAGTGATGGCTGGCGATATCAATGGTGATCAGGCAATTACTAACTCAGATATATCTTCTGTACGAAAAGTAATCTTAGGTATCGATGATCAACTCAGTTCTGCTTGGACATTTGTAGATATGACTTCTGCAACAGAGTCTGGCTTAGAGCCGAAAGGACATTACATAGCATTAAAGCCAGGTGATGTTGATGATTCTGCAGTATTGTTATCTGATGTTGTTGTAGATGCTACAGAGACTATCTATATACAAGATACCATCCTCAATGCGGGACAGACGTATTCTATACCATTGTTCTTTGGTAGAGATATCGCTTCATTAGGTGCTGAATTGCATTTAGACTTTGACAATACAGCATTAAGTATCAGAAGTGTAAGTGCTACTGATGCTTTCGGTGAGATAAGTTGGAGTCTTGATGGAGATAATAGAATCGTTATATTAAATTATAATGGTAATGGAGAAGCAGAGATGATCACGAATGATACGCCTATACTAACTATTGAATTTGAAGCGACTCAGAATGGCTTACTCGATGGCCTTTTCGGATTATCAGATGATAAGGACTCGTGGATAGTTGATGAGGATTATGGCTTGTTATTGATTGATGATGTATTTACTGGAGAGATAGGAACATCTACAGTATCCATTACAGAAGATCTTGGTGTCAGTGTATATCCGAATCCAGCATCTGATTTTGTAACTTTTGATATGAGTAATGTTGAACAAAAAGCTGATTTTAGTATTCAGATTATAGATATCACTGGAAGAATAATTGTACAAAGTAACAATGAAACACAGATCAACTTAGCGAATGTAGAATCAGGAATGTATCTATACAAGATAACAATTGCTGATCAAGCACAGACAGGTAAGTTGTTGATTAAGAAATAGTATTGTTGATTATAATCCCCAGCCACATCATGATATACATGGTGTGGCTTTTTTTATTTATAGCTATAACTAAAAATCTGGTGGTGTCTATCTCATGACGAAAGGATTTATATTAGTGTCAAATAAATCCTAATATTCGAATAAATCATAGTTGAGGTATAGGTATTTGTCAAGGGCAGAATCTTGATTATGTAGATTAAAGGATTTCTTGATATTGCATAGTATAATCATGTCCATCCTGCAATCCTATAAATCAAGATTCAGACAAGGATATCACTCCCTCAACCAATCAAAATTCCCATCATATAAAAAGCTGAAAAACAAAGCGACGATAACTGGTATGATACAGAACAGTAACATCCATATAAAGTAACTCTTAGGGACTTTAGATTTTTCTACCATCTCGATGACCAAAGAGAATATCAGGATTCCCGCAGATACAAAAGCGATTATCATACAAGTGAGTAAGCCGACATATTCGTCATATAGCCATAGAGTGCTGTATGCGATGATCTGGAGTAGGATGGCTATTGTGTAATTCACTGCTTATACTTTCTATTATATGGAGTTGTGCTTCTATTATGATATACTACAAATGTAGGTAATATCATAAGGCTGAGCACCATGCACATATGCTTATAAGGTTTCTATTCTTAGTCGCCTGAATAATAGCCTAATGTATTGATATTCCATTGATTACGCTTAAGTGCTGCCTTTCTATATTAACTTAATGTTAATACAATACGAATTCCAATTAATAATTAGATAATACACCCTTCATAGTCTATTTATAATAGGCCTATACATTTGTGTCATATTCGAGAATGGTAATAAAAATTGCTAAATCAATTTCTTTATTAGAGTTAAGCAAAAAACTAACAATGAAAAATACTTTTAATTTATTAGCTGCATTATTCTTGATCACATTGATGATCTCTTCTTGTGGTGATGACGACTGTACAACAATGTGTCCAGCAGGTCAGATTCTTACAGCTGATTGTACATGCGAGATGGAGGAAGTCACAAGTCCTACATTAGTAGAATCTAACATAACAGCTAATACGACGTGGACAGCTGATAATGTCTATACATTGTCAGGTCGAATCACGGTAACTTCTGGAGCTACATTAACCATAGAGCCAGGTACTATAATCAAAGGAAAATCTGGAGCTGAAGAAAATGCAACTGCATTAGTCATAGCGAGAGGCGCTAAGATAATAGCAGAGGGCACTGCTTCTGCACCTATTATATTCACGTCAGAAGCTGATATGATAGAATCAGGATCTATCCAAAGTCCTAATTTGGATCCAAGTCTTAATGGATTGTGGGGAGGACTTATAATCTTAGGTAATGCACCTATATCTGGTGATGCTGCTTCTGTTCAGATAGAAGGTATTCCTCCATCAGATCAGAACGGCCTCTATGGAGGAGCTGATGCTGCTGATAATTCTGGAGTACTCAGATACGTATCTATAAGACATGGAGGTACTGACATAGGAGAAGGTAATGAGATTAATGGATTAACATTAGGCGGTGTCGGTAGTGGTACTGTGATAGATTATGTAGAAGTTATCTCTAATGTAGATGACGGTATAGAATTCTTCGGAGGTACAGTTAACTGTACTAACTTATTAGTATACAATCAAGGAGATGATGCATTTGATGCAGATCAAGCTTACCAAGGTACTGTAGATAATTTTGTAGGTATAGCAGGTCCTGAGTCTGATCACTCATTAGAATTTGATGGACCTGAGGGGGCTTCTACTGGAACATATACATTCAGAAATGGAAGTCTTAAGGGATGGAATGATGCAGGAACTGGCGGTGGTGAGTATGCGGATATGAGAGATGCCGTTACTTGCAATATCGAGGACTGTTACTTCTTTAATTATTCTGAAGATTCTGATTTCGAATTAAATGGAGATGCAGAATCTCAGAATTATACGGCAGGTACTATCAACTTTGTAAGCTTAGAATTCAATACATCACACTTGACTTCTGGTAACTTGTTAGTCACAGATATATTTGTAGATGATAGCACATTAGATGCTTTTGCAGCTAAGCCTGCAGATGCTACTAATGTAACGACGCCGACTGTAGGAGCTGATGTTTCTAAGTTCAGAAATTGGACGCTTACAGATGCTGAAGGTTTTCTTACAGGTTTTTAACTAATTAGATATTTAATCTTTTTTTATGAGGATGAATTTAGAGCAACATAAATTCTGAATTCATCCTTACTCACAATAATATTTTTATGAAAAATTGCACTTTTTTTATTCTTATTTTTTTAGCCTATTCTGGATTCGCTCAGACAGGAACCATAAGAGGTTATGTATACGATGAAGGTAATGGCGAGCCTATCCTTTTCGGTAATGTATTGGTCGTTGAGAACGGGACAGGTACGACTACGGATTTAGATGGCGCTTATGCTATTGACCTTGTAGCTGGCACATATTCAGTTACATACAGTTTTATCGGATATACTTCTGTAACGATCAATGATGTAAGTGTCACTGCCGGAGAAGTAACTACATTAGATGCTCGTATAGCCGAAGAATCACAAGTAATAGAAGAAGTAGTAATAACGGCTAAGCAAGCACGTAATACAGAAGTAGCACTCGCTACTATCAGAAGAAAATCAACAAACTTACTCGATGGTATATCATCTGCAAGCTTCAAGAAAATCGGTGACTCAGATGCAGCTGCAGCAGTCAAGAGAGTATCGGGTGTATCAGTAGAAGGTGGTAAGTATGTATACGTCAGAGGTCTCGGCGATAGATACACCAAGTCTGTACTTAATGGTATGGATATCCCAGGACTTGATCCAGATAGGAATACCATTCAGATGGATCTATTTCCTACAAGTATTATAGATAATATAATCGTACTTAAGTCATTTACGGCGGACCTTCCAGCTGACTTCACAGGAGGTATAGTTAACATAAATACTAAAGATTTTCCTGAGGAGAAAAATGCCTCTATCTCAATAGGTATGGGTTATAATCCTGGGATGCACTTTAATAGTAACTATCTCACTTATGCAGGTGGTGGCACTGATTACTTAGGTTATGATGATGGCACAAGAGCGATTCCTACAGACAGAAGAACAGATATCCCTAATAGGGTAGCCGTACTTATAGACGGTAGCAGTCAGTCGGAATTTGATAATATCTTAGGAAGCTTTAATCCTCAGTTAGGTGCATTAAGAAGTAGCTCTATGATGGATTATAGTGCTGGTTTTTCTTTAGGTAATCAGATTAATAATAACGGAGGTTCTTTAGGATATACCTTCAATCTTTCTTATAAGAATTCTACAGATTTCTATGAGGGTGCTGTATTCCAGAGATATGGTAAGGGTAATACTGCTGATGTCTTAGACTTACAGCAGAGAGAATCTCAGATAGGTGATTATGGTACTAATAATGTTCTTATCGCTGGTATGGCTGGATTGTCTTATAAGAAGAAAGCTAATCGTTTTTCTTTAAATCTATTAAGACTTCAGAATGGAGAATCTACAGCAGGTTTGTTTGATTACATCGGTTCTGATCAAGGGTCTAACTTTACAGCTACACAGCATAACTTAGAGTACAGCCAGAGATCAGTAACTAATGCATTACTAAGTGGCTCACATTCATTAGCTCAAGGTAAGTACGCTATAGACTGGAAAGTATCTCCTACAGTATCTGAGATTATAGATCCTGATATAAGATTTACAAGAGTGAGAAATGATGGTGGCAATCTATCTATAGGTACAGAGTCTGGAGTTCCTCAGAGAATATGGAGATACTTAGATGAGACAAGTCTCTCGAGTAGAGTAGACTTAACTAATAACTACACACTTGCAGATAATAATGCGAAATTAAAAGTAGGTGGTGGTTATACCTTAAAGAATAGAGATTATGAGATACAAAACTTCGCCATTTTCACTGGTACAACGGAGGTAACTTCTGATGTTAATTCATTGTTCTCAGAAGAGAATTTCTTCTCATCGGAGAACTTAGGTGGGTTGTATTATGAGCCACAGTTTATTCCGATCAACGCTAACTCTTACGATGCACAGGTGACAACTATCAGCGTTTATGTGTCTAATGAGTTTGAGCCAATAGATGATGTGAAGTTTGTTATAGGATTAAGAATGGAAGATTACACACAGTTCTATTCTGGAGTTAATCAGAACAGAGAGATATTCAATAATGTAAAAGTATTAGATGACTTAGATTTCTTTCCTACT
>CALLAG010000199.1 GCA_938002705.1 uncultured Saprospiraceae bacterium
AATGGCGGATAAGATCGCTCATATAATTTATTTCAGATTAAGACAGAAAACCTGCCTACTGGCAGGCAGGCGTAGACATAGCCTTAGCTATGGCGAGGCTTTCTAACGCAGATATGGAATAAATTATAATGCGAATTACCGCAATTTTATAGGTTAATTTGTATTAGTATTACCCTTAGCTAATCGAGCATCTCTAAAACTCTTGATGAACAAGATGAAGGCGATAATAGATGTCAGCATCATCACACCAGTTCTCAGCATAGCCATATTATCTCCACCTTCTATTGCTTTCATAAATGGTCTTGCAAGACCGATGATGATCAATAAAGTTAATACAACAGCTACATGTGATACAACCTTATGGTGATTCCTGATAAAATTAGTACATACGAATAATATGATTCCAACAACAACTGGTATTACTGGAGTAGGTGACTTTTCGAGACCTGTTTCATTGACACCCCACATACCTAATACTACAAGTACAAGGGCATTGATCATATTAGCATTAGATGCATTCATGTTTTTCTGATTTTCTGCGAAGATATAGAAAATTGGATATTGTTCTTATCATTGTTTCGAAACGTTTTAATACTTTCAAGAAGAATTTCTATAGAGATTGTTAAATCACTTCCATATTCTGATACCAAATCAAAATAAACCATCTAATTAGTATGAATAGAATAGTATCAACAATTTGTATCTTGACTTATAGTCTATTGCTTTTGGTTTCATGTAAAGGTATCAAGGAAGTGAAATCAGATAGCATATCCACTTCAAAAATAGATCAGAAGACTGTATGCGAAATTGATAAAATAACAGAACCACCGGGTACAAAAGAGATCGGTGATAACGTCTACCTTGATAGATTTGAGATATCTAATATCAATTACAAAATGTTCTTATACCAAGTCAAACATCTTCCAGATTGGGAATGGCGAATGTCATACGAACAATTGCTACCTGACACATCTGTATGGGATAATATAGATGTGGGACTGACTCTCAGCGGTGAGTATTCTGATCCAGCAGATTTTTTCAGAAATTTATATTTTAGAGATGCTTCGTTTGATGATTATCCATTTGTGGGCGTCAGTTATGAACAAGCAATTGAATTTTCACGGTGGCGAACAGATAGAGTTCTACAAATGATTTTAATTGAGAATGGATGTATAGATAAGCAAATAGATGAAGCAGAATTTACTGTAGATAAGTACTTTCAGGGATACTACAAGGATTACATTCCTAATGATAGTTTAAGATTTCCATTGTATACATTGATAGATTATGATTTCATTAGAAATACAGAATATATTGATACATTAGATCCAGGTCATGCCCAATCAATTGAATATCATAATCAGTCTCTAAAGGAAAATAAAATTGAGTTTACTATGCCAAGGTATAAAGTGGCTTATGATGTAGATCGCTTAGTCGGGAATGTAGCGGAGATGACCGATAAGAAAGGTATCGCATTTGGTGGAAGTTGGAGTCACACACTCGCAGAATGTAATTTAGATAGTATCCAAAATTATACTGTACCGACTAATTGGTTAGGTTTTAGAAATATGGCTAGACTTGTCACATATGGCGAATATCAAGAGTATAAAGCAAGACTTGATTGATCATTCTTCATTTTTTTGAATACTCCCTACTTAAACATCCCAATAGGCATATCATTATTGACATCAAAGAAATTGCCAGCATTAGGGAATATATCCCTTAAGTCTGTACGAGATACACCAAACCACAATGCTAATTCTGCAAAGTACTCATCTACAGATGTTGTCGGTAGCATAATACCACCACCACCTAATTCGTATTCGCTATTCAATTCTAATGATGGGTACTGTCCGAATATCTGACCACCCTTGATAGGGCCACCCATAACCATAACGTTACCACCCCATGCGTGATCAGTGCCATTACCATTCCACGTAAGTGTCCTACCGAACTCAGAACTTGTAAATGTCGTCACACAATCTTGCATACCAATTACATCAAGTGCAGAAGAGAACTGTGACATTGCTCTGGATAAGTCATTGAGCATCTCAGTTTGAGAATTTAATAATTCGTCATGATGATCCCATCCGCCCATGTCTAAGAAGAATATCTGACGCTTTACGCCTAACTGTTCTCTTGCCGATATAGTACGGGCGATCATCTTAAGCTGGCTGGCCACTTCTGTGGTGTCGAATATGCCATCGAGAGGTTCGCTGCCATCTATGGCATCAGAGAACTCTACATAAGCATCTCTAGATGTTTTGAGTACATCGATGTATGTTTTCTTGAATATGTCTTGATAGTTGGCGTCTATGATATTGTCTACTCCTACGTCTCTTAATCTTTCTATATCACCTGGATTTTCAGTTTTGTATCTATAGATGCCGATAGCACCTTCTTCTTGGTCTATTGTATATTCTACGGTATTAGATCCTGTCTGAAAGACATTGTTGCCACTCAGTGATATGTTAAGAGATATCTTATCATTAGTGTTCTGAGAAGATAATAGATCGGCGATTCTACCTCCCCATCCTATACTTGATCTCTGATGTGGTAGTGATGTCTGCCACTGCTGTACCTGATCAGAATGAGAGAATAATCCTAAGGGCAATAACTGCTCATACTGGAAGACTTCATCTTTGGCCATAGGTTGTAATAGGGTTCCTATATTAGATATAAATGATAGGTTACCATTATTAAATAATTGTTGTATACCACCCATAGATGGATGTACACCAAAGTCTACACCGTTGAGTTGATTGATTTGATTCTGAGGTATAGCGACACTTGATCTTGTGTTCTGATAGTGGCCATACTGCACTGGATCAGTAGGTATAAGCATGTTGTGAGAATCACTACCTCCAGAAAGAAGAATACATACGAGGGCTTTGTAATTACCTCCTGCAAGGGTTGCAGAATTAGATATACTTGCCGCATTCATAAACTTAAGATTCGCCAATGTCGAAAACAAACTTGTACTCGTCACAGCGGCACAAGATGCTTGACCCATAAATTTTCTTCGCGATATATGATGATGTCCCATTGTATTATTTTTTTGATTTTAAGAATTGGTTGAGGCTGTTTATTTGGCGATTGTGTAATCGGGAGACCACATAATCAAGTACAAGAGAGATTTGAGCGGCACTGATGCGTAACCATCATTATACCAATCGGGTACTTCGTCTATGAAGGCTCTTAGTGTATTCTTAAGTTCATCAGTCATCTGTCCGTTAGTGAATACGATGTCTATATGATGTATGAATTTCTCTGGGTCATCCTTATAGATCTCTGATAACTCAGTATAGTCAAACTTAATATCCTCAAGTCCTATATGCTCGTACCAGTTATACCATGCAGCATCGTAGTAGGGTGCAGTAAATATATAGACGCTATTGATATAATTAATGGCAGTAGTAGAATCATGTATTTTGAACTCAGGACCGTATAGGTCATTCTCTGCCATCTCTCCGACGGGCTGATGATCTGGTAAGTAGAAATTAAAAACTGATGGCGACATCATCGGAAACTGCTTGACAGCTTGGTAATAATTAAAACCATTATTCCAGAATCTAAGATTATCCAATACAACTATTGTATCTGCAGTGTATTGTATGCCTTCGCAACTATAGCTGCTAAAGTTAACGTCATACACGATCTTCTCTCCGAACTTCGGAATAACTTTGATAAATTCTGATCCTCTCAGGACAGGTTCTCTTAATTTGCCATTGTCAAAGTGGAGCATCTCATCACAATCTCTTGCCTCGGGATCTAAGAGTATCGCTTTTATAACGGCAGCCATGTCACCTCTTTCTCCAAATCCATTGTCATTGAATACAGCAGAGATTCTTGATATGTATGCTGGACTCGGATTAGACTTGACCAGTCTTTGTATTAGTTGTCTTCCTATGAATGGCCCTACATTAGGATGATTATACAGATAGTCTATCGCCATCTCGATATCATCGAGACCATTTTGTCCAGCCGGTATTTCTAGTCCATTTAGTAATGACTTTGATCCTGTATCATGCCACTGTGGGTACATGATCATTGGTTCTGTTTTGTTAGCAGAATAATATCCTAAGCCAAAGTGTGCATTCCATGTTATGTGAGGCATCGTAGGGTCGGTGCTACCAGGACCTAAGCCTGTGAAGACTCTAGCAAGTTCTTTTATATCCTCGTTAGTATAGGTTGGTATATCATTGCCATCTGTATCTTTTTTTCTTGTGCCATCTTGATTTAATTCATATAGACCGATAGAGAATAGCTGCATGACTTCTCTTGCATAATTTTCGTCAGGATGTATATTTTCTTCTGGAATTGCTTTGGGGTTATTCATATGACTGAGGTAGACACCCATAGCAGGATTGAGTGATACTTCTAGTAGTAAGTCTCTGAAATTACCAAAAGAATGATGAAGTAAAATATCATAAAATGCCGACAGGGATTCTCCATTCTCACCTAAGTCTGACTGTGCTGATATAACCATTATCTGGCTTAGAGCATAGGCCACCCTTTGTCGCAGTTGATCATCAGATGTGAGCATGCTCTGTGACCACGCGAAGTTAAAATGTAAAGCGTATGGCCCATATAACTCATCCAGATATGCTTGTCTAAGAACATCTACTTCAGCTTGAGATAGATTAGGCGGTTCTATGTTAGGGTCTTCTTCAGAAGCCTTGCATAATTCTGTGATATAGTACCCTAACCATACATCGAATGACATCTCATACATCGTCTCTAACTCATTCCATATATCCCAATGTAGGGGTGTCAGATATGTGATAGGAATATTAAGTTGCTCATCTATCCATGTCTCCATACCGAGAGCTGTAGCTCTTTTGATCTCGTCCATATCAGCACCGAATGTGGCTTGTGACATCAATCGGGACATCTCTATGAGCTCAGCATCCATACCTCTGGCGTTGATAGTATTGCTGGCTCTGGACCTACCGTCCTCGCTACTTGATGTTACAGTAATACCTGAATCATGTCCAGCACCTAAGTAATCATCATAATTCTGACCACTGATATGAGTAGATACTAACGTGAGTATTACAGAAATGCTTATTGTATAGAATGTATTTTTCATCTTTTTATTAATTAGTATCAGTTAGCGTGTACAACTGAGAGGTTAACAAAAGAATTATAATCTCCAGATGTAATACTTATCACGTACTGACCTGCTGTAAGATCTGATGCATTGATAGGAAACTGATTTTCTCCTTCTCGTATAGATATCTGTTGTTCGCTTATGGTTCTACCACTCATGTCATTGATCTTCATCTGAGCTTGGAGTGATACTGAGGAGGCTATTTTTAGTTGTGTAATGGCATCTGCAGGATTAGGGAATACTGATAACTGAGTGACACCGATTTCTGATAGGTCTTCTGTAGATGTTGTGATACCTGAGGTTTCTATTTTGATCTCGCTGAGTCCTACACAGTCACCTCCATGATTCTCTATTGTTGTGATGAGAATATATCTTGCTTTGAGATCATTGAAGTGTGGTCCATCTTCTCCCTCATAGAAAGTTGAGCCATTAGCTTCATTAAGATTAAATGTCCCCCATTCTGTCCATGTGATACCATCATAAGAATAATCTATGACTGCTTGGCTGATACCTTCATCAGTTCTATCATTAGCATTGACATTCCAGAAGTGGGTCTGTCCTAGCTTATACACTTCTCCGAAGTCGTACATAATCCAGTGTGATAAGCCTCTGCTTGCATTAGGGTTAGCCGTCATCTCGCATGAGATCCAAGCATCATCTGCGATGGTACTATGTCTATCCTGATAGCACTGTGCTGATAATAGGTTAAAAGCTATCATGGCCAGAGACCAAATGTAGATTCTCTTCATAATGTCATAGATAAAAAAGTGAAGGAAAAATTGTTTTCAAAAAAAGAAGGCAAATGGGTCATTTGATTTACCTTCCTATAAAGTTAATGCATTCCCACTACAATTATTTAGGTGTTTTCCATTAATAATTACCTAATTATGGCTTAACTATAAGATAAATGTCAAAAATCTGGTCACCAATTGCTTATGGTTAAGCTATTTAATAAAGCTATGATGGTGCTGTTTATTGTGAGATTTCATTTATTTGTGTCGCAATAGAAGCTATTATCAGTTCCCGACTAGATATCATATTACCTCTATATAATCCCGAAGATGGATGGGCACAAGCAATTGTAAGGCAATATTATGCACTGAAGCAAAGACTTGGTGATAATTATATATACAGATTAATCATCGTCAATGATGGCAGTAGTGACGCTCTCGATGATGGAGCAGAACATATCAAATCTGAAATACCAGAGGCAGAATGGATCAGCTATGAAGTCAATAGAGGCAAAGGCTATGCACTAAGAAAAGGAGTAGAATCCAGTGACGGTGATATTATCATGTACACCGACTATGATTTTCCTTACACTTATGGCAGTATGGTAGATATGATCCATAAGTTAGAATCTACTAAGACCATCGTAGTCGTAGGCAAGCGAGATGATAGTTACTATGGACACATATCAGCACGAAGAAGAAGAATATCACAGTATCTAAAGAAAGTCAACAGAGTTCTATTCAGCCTACCCACAGATGATACGCAGTGTGGACTGAAGGCATTTACTAAAGAGGCCAAGCCACTATTTCTATCTACTAAGACAGATAGATATCTCATAGACGTAGAATTTCTGAAGCTGTTAGCTAAGAAAAATGCAAATGTCGAGGTACAGATGGTCAAGCTGAGAGATAATGTAATACTCTCTAAAATCACCAATATGAGATTGGTCATGGAGATGTTCAATTATCTGAAGATCATGTTGAGTTAATCACTAACATAGCCTTAAGTCATTAATTACATATCTAAATATCAGGATCATAAATTTGGCTTCAGCTTATTAGTGATTATCAATTTAGGTTTTTTCTATTTTGCTTTTGGTTCCAGATTCTTACATCCAGATGATTTCTTGTTTACTAATTCTTTTGATGGTATTAAGAATTACTATAACTATATCTATTATACTACGGTAGGTTCAGATTGGTTAAGCTATACAGGGATGAATTATCCTTTCACTGATCATATATTATTTACAGATAGCACACCTATTATAGGTTTTATTGTGAAAGCATTTGGACTGGGTTCGTATGCTATTGCTATTTATAATCTATTTTTTATTATTCCTTATTTATTGGCTGCCCCGCTGGCCTATGCGATAGGTCGAGAGCTTAGATTTATGCCATTACTGAATGTTGTTTTTGCATTGAGTGTTGTCTGGTTGCATCCTATGTTATTCAATATGGGAGAGTGGGTTAACTTATCTATGTCTATCTACTTTTTGTTGGGCATCTATTTCTATATACGATGGATTAAGAAAGAAGCTTATGGTGTAAAGTATCTTATAGCTATAGCTCTTCTTGTGATCATCGCATCACTTACGCATTTATATTATCTGCCTTTAGTCTTGTTTTTGATTGGTCCAGCTATGGCTTATAATTTTGTTTTTGGTCTTAGGACTAAAGCCGCTTTGGGATTAGCTACTTTATTGTGTAGTGCATTAGCAGTCGTATTATTTGCTAAGTTGACGGATCCTATGGCAGCATTAAGGCCTACTGTTGTATTAGGTTATAATACACCAGGACTGACATGTGTGTGGTCTGACTATCTCACGTCCTATAAGTGTCTGAGTCTTCCAGCATTTTTCAATCAAGAGAACTGGAATAAGGAAAAGTTGACATTTATGGGAAGTGCTTTTCCTTTGGTTCTTCTCATCGGGATAGTACTTTTATGGGTAGGTCGTAAGCAACTAAAAAAATCAATATCAGCTTCTCAGCACAAATTAATTATTGCTATCGCTGCAGGAACTTTGATATGTTACTTTACATCGTTAGGGGCTAAGCTGGAGATATTTAATGATAGTGTGAGGATCTATAATTTTTTCAATCCGCTTAATATTCTTTCGGAGATAAGTCCCTCTGCTAAGAACTTCAGAAGTATGGCAAGATTTAGTCTGCCAGCATATACAGGATTACTGATATGTGGATTTTATATACTCAATATATTCGTACAATCACCGAAATATAGAATAGCCAAAATAGGCATGGTAGCGATTATAAGTATCATCTACATAATCGACGTAGTACAGATAACACTACATATTAGTGTAGCGGCTAATCAACCTAATATCTTTAATGAAGCTCATACTGCTTCACTTCCTCAGATAGATGGTAGTCAATATATGGCGCTACTACCATTGCCATATTATCATATCGGTACTGAGAAGAAAGGGTGGATTATAGATGATAATAACTTCTGGAGTCGTGAGACCTACCGTCGAGCATTACACTATAATATACCGCTTATGGCATGTAAGATGTCACGGACACCACTATATACGGCAGAGAAATTATTTTCCTTATTCGGCGATAAGCCAGATCCTGAATTAATGAATATGCTCAGTGGTAAGAAGATATTGATATGTGAAGATACCGTCTATAAGATGATGAATATCGATACCGAGCCTGCTAAAAGAATTGCTGTAAGTCACAAGAATTTCTTAGACCAATGGCAACCTCAGTTCTTACTCGAGAAAGACGGTGTCAAGTATTATGAGCTGACTTTCTGATCTTCTTCTAATGCATCCCAATATTCTACCGCTCTTCTTGTATGCGGTATGCATATAGAACCACCTACGAGATTAGCGATAGAGAATACTTCGAATAATTCCTCGCTTGTCAAACCCAGCTCATGAGCAGTACCTATGTGATACTTGATACAGTCGTCACATCGTAGAACCATAGAGGCTACAAGTCCAAGCAGTTCCTTAGTTTTCTCATCCAGAGCACCAGCTTGATATGTCTGATTATCAAGACTGAAGAATCGCTTAAGTACCTTATTGTCTTCCGACATTAAGCGGTCATTCATTTTCTTTCTGTAATCGTTGAATTCTGTGACTTGACTCATGATAGTTTTTTTTATTCGGTTCCTTTATTAATTTTTCTCCATATAGACATCAGCATCCGGAATGGTAGCATGAAGTTACATATAAATGCAAATGCTAAAAAGAAAATCATTTCGGTTCTTATATACAGCAGCATATTACTCTGCTTATCATAGGGCAATATAGATAAGACTCCATCGAATAAGCCATCATCATAGAAACTCTGAAAGTCATAAAATGCACCCATGATATATAAGAAAGTCGGTATGGATAGAACCATGAAGAAAGCCTTGATATAGTTACTGAACGTCAGCCAGTGATGCTTCATGAAGAATATGTATCGTGTCCATGTGATAGCAATCACTATCAAGATAATATTATCACGATAGAAGGGATAAGCCTCTCCTATATTAAGATATATGGGTAATAAGATCAGTGTAGTGACGACAGCCGTAATCACCCACCATAATAATTCGAAGTTAATTTTCTGTATCAAGCTTGCTTGGTTTTAATTGTGCTATGTAGTGATTGTAGATGATATAGTTATCTGATAATGGTGACCAGAACAGCTGGTCATATGATGTAACTAATGTATGGTCCATATAGAGTTTTTCTGCACTAACTGTCCATTTTAATTTGTAAGCATTAGAAGGTATGATGACATCACGCTTTATCTGTACCCAATTATTAATGACCTCCATCCTTTTCATATCCAGATCTCTGTAATGAATGTCTGAGACAGTATTTTGTTTATCATCAAGCATGGTAATATGGAATCGAGGTACTGAAGAATGATCAGCATCTATACTATACCAAGTAGACAGTGTGAGTGTGTCATTCTGATCACTTACCATGTCGATATCTGCTAATGTTACAGTGCCATCTATATATAGGTTTCCTTTAGATAATAGGCCTTCAGCATTATCGGCTTTGTAGTTGTCGTAGTAGACAGGTGATATAGATTCCGAAAGGCTGTCTTTTTCTATATAATTAATTTCGGATAACGAGGCAATAGAAGTAGAGTAGATATTGACAAACTCTGTATCTCCTAAGTATG
>CALLAG010000200.1 GCA_938002705.1 uncultured Saprospiraceae bacterium
AAGGGTGATAGGTCTGATTTATTCGGGGCTATGCATCTCCTTAAGGCTGATGATGATGGAGAATGGATATATATGGGAAAAGTAGGAACAGGATTTGATGCTGATAAAATGCAAGCTCTATTCGATCAGTTCCAAAGTTATATCATCGATAAGAAAGCCTTTGATACGCCTACTGACGATGACAGAAATTCAGTATGGCTTAAGCCCATATTGCGATGTGAGATTCAGTATGCATCATTAGCTAATACAGGAGTGTACAGAGAACCCGTATTTTTAAAATTAATAGAATAAAAAAAAGTATAAACATATATTATGAGATCAATATGGAAAGGACATATCAGATTTTCTTTAGTTACAATTCCTATACAGGTATTCAGCGCTGTAGAGAGTAAGAGTAATATCAGCTTCAAGCAATTGCATAAAGAAGATAACGGGGCTATAGGTTATTCTAAAGTATGTAAGGTATGTGATAAGAAAGTACCTTATGCAGATATCGTCAAAGGATATGAGTATGAGCCCGATAACTATGTCATCATAGAAAAATCAGATCTTGATAATATCAAGCTGAAGAGTAATAGAGTAATAGATATAGAAGCATTTGTTGATATCGACGAAGTGCATCCTACACGATTTGAGAATGTCTACTTTGTAGGTCCTAATGGTGATGTGGCAACTAAGACATTCAACCTATTCTCTAAGACACTTAAGGGATCTAAGAAAGCTGGGATAGGTAGATTAATATTAAGAGATAGAGAAGACGTTGTATTGGTCACCGAACATGAAGGGGCTCTTATCATGTATAAGTTGAGATATCCTTATGAGATCAGAGATATACAAAATGTGCCTGATCTAAAAGATGAAGATGTAGATGAAGCACAACTCAAATTAGCTGAGCAGCTAGTAGCTTCATTAACTAAAAAATTTGAAAATGTAAATTTTGAAGATCGATATCGGGATGCACTCTTAGAGTTAGTAGAGCAGAAAGTAGCTGGCAAGGAGATCATTAATATATCAGAGGCTGAAGAAGAAACACCTGTTGTAGATATCATGGCCGCATTAAAGAAAAGTATAGATGCTGCTAAGAGCAAAGGAGCATAAGGTATAGATTGTAATTATAGATCTCCTGAGCTATACCATTAGCTCAGAAGATTATAATTGATCAACAATGCTTTTTTCTTGAGAATAAAAAATCCAGCCCGTGCACATGCTGGTCACAGGCTGGTTAACCAACTAAATACAAATTACTTTTTGATTTTTACCGGTACGGTATATGTCTTGAATATTTCAAGATTTTTAGCATTCAGTTTCTTATAATTTAATTTATGTTTAAGGCTTGCGTCCAGAGATTTGTTACTGGTAGAGATGACAATAATTTCGCCTTTAGAATTGATCATGAAGTCTATCTTGAGTGTCTCCTCATCAGCCATAGATGTTATATCTAATCCACTTAGAAGTTTTTGAATCTGAGTACTTACCTTGGACGTTTCTTCTTTAGTGACTGGGTCACCTGCATAAGATGAGAAAGAGAATAAGCCTATCATTAATGCACTTAGGAATAAAGATTTTGTGATTTTCATTGTTACAGTTTTTTAGTTTGATAATAGAATATTTCGAATGTATTCACTGTATTAACGAGGCTATTTTGATCAAGGTTACATCACTCTGATGAATGGTCCATTATTTCCGACAAGCGTAGTAGGATTTCGTATTAAAAAAATGTTTCTGGATATAATAGTTATTCTTTACTAGAGCATTAGTTTATTATCTTAGATCATATGTTGAAGATATTATCATGGAATATTAGACAAGGTGGAGGTAGGAGAGTATCTAAGATATGTGATTGCCTAATCGAGTATGGAGCTCAGATAGTCATACTTTCAGAATTCAGAAATAATAAATCTGGGGATCTGATCAGAAAGCACCTTCTAAAAGCAGGGTATCGACATCAGACAATCAGCGGTGCTCAAGGCAATTCTAATTCTGTAGCCATATTCTCAATGTTAGAATGTGAGCATTTGCTATTTCCGGACTGTGACCCTGTATATCCTCACAATGTCGTAGCTGCCCGATATGATGCATTTATGGTATATGGGATGTATCTACCGCATAAGAAGAAGCATGTTTTATTTGATTTTCTCATTTCAGAGATGGACGAAAGTAATAGCTGTATCCTCGCTGGAGATTTTAATACTGGCAAAAACTACATAGACCAAGTAGGCAACTCCTTCTGGTATACTGATAAGTTAGTCGAACTAGAAAGTAATCACTATATCGATGCATTCCGACATTGTCATGGAGACGCTAAGGAATACTCATGGTACAGCCATCAAGGCAACGGCTATAGGTATGATCATACGTATGTACATAATACAATAGTGCCTATCGTGAGAGATTGTTACTATCTGCATGAATGGAGAGAAGAGAAGCTCTCAGATCATTCTCCTATGGTATTGGAGTTAGGGTAGAAAAAAAACGGCAAGATGTTGTTCTTGCCGTTTAGTTATTTTGTAAAAAAGATTTGAGAACTTAAGCTCCAAATATCAAGACTAATGCTACTATAGCTACCATACCTATAAGAGAGGATACGACAGCATTCTTCTTAGGCT
>CALLAG010000201.1 GCA_938002705.1 uncultured Saprospiraceae bacterium
CAGTGATATGCTGGGCTGCAAATTCTACATAGGTTCTCATTACGTCAGCGTCCGACAATTGATGTTCAGAGATTTTACTTATCCAGTAATCTCTTACCCATCTGTTATCTATTGACTTAGGGGCTGGCTGCGTTACATATGACTCAGCATGTAGTTGCCTTAGTAATGTATCATTTACTCGTCCTATCGCAGCTATCTGACCATCCTTATCATATGGCTGACCTGACTTCTGGGCAAAGTGATTAAACACTTGATTAAATGGAAACAGATCATAGGCTAACCAATGTCCATCATTGCAGTAACTTACATTAGCAATACCACCAAGATTGATATAATAATCGTATCCTGGATATAAATCTCGATCTGCAAGTACTGCCATAGGCGTACCTTGACCTCCTACCGCCATATCTTGATTTCTAAAATCACAAATGACTGGACATTCTATAGTTGCAGCTAAGAGACCGCCATTAAGTAACTGCCATGAAGACTTATATGCTGGAGAATGCAAGACTGTATGTCCATGTACTCCTACATACTGAGGGCTAAGATTATTCTCAGTTATGAAATCACTAACAGCTTGAGCCACATACAAAGTATATTCTGATTCTAACTCAAATACTTCTTGTGTACTCAGACTTAATATTTGCGATAAGCGATTAACTATATCATCTTCTATTTCTACAGTAGCATAAGCAAGAATTGCCCACTGTATAGAACTACCTTCTGAGAATTCTACCGCAACGATATCTAAACCATCGAGAGAACTACCCGACATCACACCTATTCCGATCATTGAACTATAGTTTATTGTAAAAATAAACATCACCTTATAATATACGCAAAAATTATGATCTATTTAATCAGTAATACAATTGCAACTTACATCAAGAAAGTAAAGCTCTTTACATATGATCATAAAAAAGAGACCTTCGATAAAAATCGGGTACGAAAACGATGCAATATCAGAGAGAATAATATAATTTTAGCATTCCTTACATATACACCCTTTTCGACATTCATTCGAAAAATATGTAACCAATACAATCAAAAATGATTTATAAAAATCTGAGCCTTCTGATGGCCCTATCCTATTTTATGTTTTACAATTCTGTAAACCTAAATTCACAACAAATATTCTCTGAAGCTTTCCAAACAAAGGAATATTTATATAATAAAATAGAATCCGAAAAACCATTTACAATACAAGATGAAATAATACCTCTAAAAGGACTTAATTCATCTACAGAGCTTACCTTAGACAAAAAGTTCATTAACGAACTTTTAAGTAAAAATGAGACTACTGCCAAAATTGATATTCCAGTATCTAAATATGAAAATGTAACTCTATTATTAGAAGAGGCAGATTTTCTATCAGATGATTTCATCATGTCATATTCATCCTCCAATGATGGAGAATCGATTGAAGAAAATAAATACTTCTGGGGTACTGTAGAAAACCAACCTAACTCGATAGTTTCATTGACAATAACTAAAGATGAAATCATTTCTGTAATTGCATATGATGGATTGATATACAATTTAGGAAAACTAACAGATAAAGACAGTTATATCATCTATGAAAAAAATCAAATGGTAGATCCACCTACTACAAATTGTTTCAGTGATGATATTGTAGATTTTAATTCGACAGAGATAGAATACAAAAGTAATATAGAAGGCAATGCGGATAATTGTGTTCGTATGTATGTAGAAGTTGACAATACAATCTTCCAAGGAAAAGGAGCCAATACTGCTTCTTACATCGCTGGTGTATTCTCACAAGTATCATTATTATACGCTAATGATGGCATCAACTTAGAACTAAGTGAACTTAAAATATGGGACACAGCTGATCCATATAACGGACCGAGTACAAGCGACTATCTATCACAATTTAGAAGTGCACTTGCCGGTAATCACAGCGGTGATCTTGCTCACCTCGTAGGATACGGAGGAGGAGGTGGTATAGCCTATGTCAATGTCATATGTAATTCTAACTATGGGTTCGGATATTCAGGAATTAACTCTGGCTATAACAATGTACCTTCTTACAGCTGGACTGTAGAAGTATTAACTCACGAGATAGGTCACAACTTAGGATCGCCCCACACACATGATTGTAGTTGGAATGGTAACAATACACAAATAGACGACTGCGGTAATCAGTACTATGTCAATGCAGGCAACACACCAAATGCATGTTATGATGCTAATAATGTATTGATGCCCGTATCAGGATCTATCATGAGTTATTGTCATTTAATTTCTGGAGTCGGAATAGACTTTAATAATGGATTTGGTATACAACCTGGTAACAGAATAAGAAATAACGTATACAATTCTACATGCCTTACGTCTTGTGGGTCTTGTGAACCAAATGCGAGTTGCAATGATAATAATCCATGTACTATCAATGATACATATGATACTAACTGTAATTGTAGCGGTACACTTCTGGACTCTGACAATGATGGAATATGTGATAGTCAAGATGCATGTCCAGGATATGACGACACAATAGATGTAGATAATGATGGGGTACCAGATGGTTGTGATGATTGTATAAATCTATCATATAGCTTTTCTTCCCCCAATCTTACACATACTGGAACTGGGAGCAAAAGCAGCACTGTGACATTGGCAACATATGCAAGTGATGTAAGTTTTTCTATAAGTAATATAGATTCTAAAACCAATGGTAATCCAAGTCGAAAATACATTGAAAAAGTCCAAGTTAGATATGTCAATGGTAATGGACAAAATATATTATATGGTACTTACTTAGGAACTCAGGTCAGCTCAGCTTCGATAATAATTACTGATGTTGTAGCTTCCATTAATGTTTCTATAACAGATGGACTAGACGGCAATACGAGTGCTCAGTTAAGTATTAATATTTCAGATGTAAGTCTATGTCCTACAGACACATGTCCTGATAGTGATAATGACGGCGTATGCAATGCTGATGATATCTGCCCCGATGGAGATGATAATATCGATAATAATGGTAATGGAGTGCCTGATGCATGTGAGAGCAACTGTAATGAAAGCACTGCATCATTTACTGGCAATCAACTTACGCATTCTGGGTCAGGTACGTCGACTAATACATTATCCTTAGCTTCAGGTGCTACAGATGTTACATTTACAATATCAAATATAGGAAGTAAGATAAATGGTAACCCTAATGGAAGATACACTGAACAAGTAACAGTAAGCTACAGAAACTCAAATGGAACTCTCGCATCTTATGGTACTTACTCTGGTTCTCAGAATTCAACAATACCTGTTACAATAACAGGAAGCGTTTCTGAAGTGATTGTATCTCTTACTGATGCATATGATGGCAATAGTAGTCAGCAATTATCAATAAACTTTTCTACAGTAGAATATTGTCTTACTCCAGCATTGCAAAGTACTGCGGATACCAACTTAGATAATCCGACATTATCATGTTACCCTAACCCGTTCAATCAAGAAATTAATGTGAGTGTAAAAGACTCAAATTCCAAATTCTATGATATAAATGTATACGATATTTGGGGACGAAGAATTAAAAATCAACGAGTGGATGATAGTTCTGACTTTAGATTAGACCTAAGAGAAGCAACCGAAGGTGGCATGTATATCTTAGAGATTATCACAGATAAAAATGAAAAATTAATAGAGCGCATAACAACTATCAGATAATATATCAATTGTAATTATTACAAAAAGCCTGCAAGACATTCTTGCGGGCTTTTCTATTATATATGTTGAGGCTAATCTCAGCATTTATTACAAATGATAATAATGGCACAAAATCAATAAACTATGGAAACTTTTAAACTAAAAATAGTTTCCACAGTTTATTTATGTAATTTTGCAGCTATGACTATAAAGGATAAGTTAATAGAATCAGCGACTTCCCTATTTCTCAAATATGGGGTCAAGAGTGTCAGCATGGATGATATGGCTCGCCTCTTAGGTATATCTAAAAAGACGATATATAGTCATGTCGATAACAAAAAAACGCTGGTTTCTGTTGTCATAGAGACTTTTATAAAAAAAGAACACAAGGACATTAAGAAGATCAGTAAGAAAGCTGGTAATGCGATAGAAGAGATGGCGCTTATCGCCAAGCTTGTCCTCAAGTCATTACGCATCATGAAACCTAAGTTCACCTACGATCTTAAGAAGTATCATCCTCAGACATGGAAGTTTGTAGAGACAGTACATTTCGAATTTATGAAAGAAACGATCAAATCTAATGTCGAGAGGGGTAAGAAAGAAAATCTGTACAGAAGTGATCTGGACGAATATATTATATCAAATTTCTATTTCTCCATTGCCCGATTGTGTATAGATGAGGACGTATTCAATACTGAAGAGATCCCCGTTAGTACATTATTTGAATCATTTATAAGATATCACCTTAATGGTATCGCTAATGATAATGGCAGAAAAGAATTAAGTAAACAATTAAAGAATATTGCATAATGAGATTATTACTTTTTATAGCATTTGTATCGATACAAAACCTGCTGTATGCCCAATTAGACTTCACACTTGAGGAGGCTATAGATTATGCTATAGAGCATAGTAATGATATGAAGGTGGCTCAACTTGACATCAAAGATGCGGATGCTCAGATAATGGAAATTAAGTCTATAGGTATGCCCAAAGTCAGTGGCCGATTGAACTACCAATATTATTTTGCTCGCCCCGTCAATCCTTTGGAGGATTTTATTACACCTACTGTCTACCAAGTCTTAGAAGCCGAGAATGTTGCAGGCGTACAACCATTTGTAGGACCTCCAGATGTATTTGAGTTTAGTATATTTCAGAGGCATAATGTCTCTGCTAGTATTGATGCCAGCGTCATCTTATTCGACGGATCATACCTTACTGGTCTAAGAGCATCAAAGCTATTTAAGGAGCTAACTAAAAAAGGGATAGATGTCAAGCATGAAGAGATCGCAGCCAACGTCACTAAGGCATATATGAATATTCTCATCTCTAAAGAGAACAAAGAAATATTAGCAAAAAACATTAAGAATATAGAGAAGTCTCTACGAGAAGCAACAGCAAGTTATGAGAGTGGCTTTATGGAACAACTCGACGTCGATAGACTAAAGCTCTCTCTCGAAAATGTCAAAACAGAATATGAAAACATAGATCAAATAATAGAGACAACTAAAAGCTTACTCAAATTCCAGATGTCATATCCGCTTAACGAGGACATCTCTGTCAACGAAAATATAGAAAACTTAGTCAGTCTACTTTCTATAACTGAAGACACAACCGAAGACGAAATAGATTTCACCAATAGAGCAGAATATGCTCAGATAGAAATGGGCTACGACCTTAATGAGCTCAATGTAGAACGACTTAAGAAAGGCTATCTGCCAAGTGTCATAGCCAGTGCTAACTTCAATGAGTCCCTACAAAGAGACAATCTATTCAGTAGTGATATCGGATGGATACCACAAGCATCAGTCAGCTTAGGTGTTAATGTACCCATCTATGATGGTAATGAGAAGAAAGGAAAAATAAAGCAGGCACAAATAGAGTTAGAAAAAATTGATATCCAAAAACAAGAGTTTGAAAGAGCTGTGACCCTCCAAGTCAAAACTGCGCAGCTCAAACTTAAGCAAGCTATCAAGACATTAGATAATAGAAAAAATGCACTTGCAATAACTGAATCGATATACGATAAGACACAAATAAAATTCAGAGAAGGCGTCGGATCAAGCATAGAAATTACGCAAGCAGAACAACAATTATTTGCAGCTCAGGCTAACTACATATCTGCATTATATAATCTACTTATTTCCAAAACAGATCTTGACATTGCATTAGGCAATTTAAAATAAAGACCCATATTCAAAATACTAAGAAATGAAAAATACACTATTCTTAATAATCACAATCTTACTTACAACAATCACCGCATGTAAGGATGCTTCTATCCCTCAAGATCTCGAAGGCAAAAGAAAATATCTTGCAGAAAAGAAAACTGAACTCAGAGCTCTACAGCAAGAAGTAGATATGATAGCTGCAGAAATCAACGAACTCGATCCACCAAAAGAAAAAGCAGCAGTAGGTGTTATATCTACCATCATCAAGCCTCAGGACTTTAAGAGATATATAGAAGTAGAAGGCAATGTAATGGCAGAAGACATTGCTAATGTCAGCAGTGATGTAGGTGGCAGAATCATCAAGCTTAATGTCAAAGAAGGACAGTATGTCCAGAAAGGGGCACTCATAGCGGTAACCGATAGTGAGACTATGGACCAGCAAGTAAACGAGATAGAAACATCTCTATCCTTAGCACAGACAGTATACGAAAGGCAAGCAAGATTATGGGAACAGAATATAGGTTCTGAGATCCAGCTACTGCAAGCTAAGAACAGAGTAGAAAGCTTACAGCAATCCATGAATACACTTAAGACACAGATCAAAAAGAAAAACTTATACGCTCCTATATCGGGAGTCGTAGATATGGAATTCTTAAGCCAAGGTGAGATTGCTGCACCCGGTATGCCTGTCGTAAGTATCTTGAATACGAGCAAACTAAAAATCGTAGCAGACCTCCAAGAGTCTCTTCTGGGTAGTGTTAAGTCCGGTGACAAAGTTGAGGTTTACTTTCCAGCATTAGACATGACTGTCAATGAGAGGATAACCATGATAGGAAGATCTATAGATCCGGCTAACAGAACATTCAAGATAGAAATCAATACAAGTAGTCTCAAAGGCAAATTAAAACCCAATCTACTATCAATAGTCAAAATCAATGACTACTCTCAGAAAGAGTCTATCGTCATACCATTAGAAGTAATCAAAGAAGAAGTCTCAGGACAGAAGTATGTCTACAAAGTCATCAATAAAGACAGCAAGAAACTGGCTGTCAAATCTCCAGTCGTCTTAGGAGAATCTTCTATCAATAGCGTCATAATAGAATCTGGATTATCAGCTAATGATGAGATCATAGTTAAGGGGCTGAGTAGCCTTTCAGATAATACCTTAGTCAATCCTACACAAGAAACACCTGCAGGCAATGAGTGAAATAAATAAAAGTAAAAAAAGAGAATTTACGCTTACTTCTCTTGCAGTAGATAATGCGACAAGTATATTCTTGCTCACATTTATGATATTGCTATTCGGAGTCAAAGCATATCAGGATATGCCTAAGGAGCAGTATCCCGACGCATCCATGACACAGATATTTGTTAATACACCTTACTTCGGTAACTCTGCAGAAGAGATAGAGAATCTCATAGCCCGACCTATAGAAAAGGAAATCAAATCTATAACAGGTCTAAAGAAAATCACCTCTACTTCTGTACAAGACTTCTCTGCTATCGTAGCAGAATTCGAAGGTGATGTAGATGTAGACCTCGCCGTCAGAAAAGTAAAGGACGCTATAGACAAAGCTAAAGATGACCTCCCTAATGACTTAGATCAAGAACCTTCTGTCAAAGAATTAGACTTCTCAGAAATTCCGATCATGACGATCAACATCTCAGGCGACTATCCCATGGATGAGTTCAGAACTTATGCGGAAGATCTACAAGACAAAATAGAAGATATATCAGAAGTCTCTCGAGCTCAGATGGCTGGTGCACTGGATAGATAAGTTAAGATCAATGTT
>CALLAG010000202.1 GCA_938002705.1 uncultured Saprospiraceae bacterium
CGGATAAGATCGCTCATATAATTTATTTCAGATTAAGACAGAAAACGTAGACATAGCCTTAGCTATGGCGAGGCTTTCTAACGCAGATATGGAATAAATTATAATGCGAATTACCGCAATTTTATAGGTTAATTTGTATTAGAACCTACAATATTGTAATCAATGATTCATTAGTAATTTCTACTACTGAATTAAATTGCAACTCTTCGATTATATTTTTAAAGTTTTTATTGAGTAAGCTTATCAAAGCTTGAGTACTCATATTGCCCGTATTTATATACAATAATTTGTAGGGTTCTAATTTTGTAAGATAACGATTATAGAAATCTATATCTTTTGAAATGACGATTCTCTTCTCTGAAATCGAAATCTTATTTATTTCTAAATCTGTAGTCGCATTTTTATTTGGTAGATCTAAGGTATGGATTGCGTCATGGTCGTTTTCAACAATGAAAAAAGCTACCTATCTTGGTAATTGTGCATCGACCAAAAATTTCACGCAACCAGTTTACTTATTGTTTTAACCTTGCTTAACTCAGCAGCAAAAAGTAAACAGGCTTGAAGATCCTCCAATTCCAAATCTTCAAAATCACTAAGAATTTCATCATTGGACATACCTGATGCCAAGAATTCTAATATATGCTCTACTGGATACCTCAACCCTCTGATACTTGGTTTGCCATGGCAAATATCCGGATCAACTGTAATCCTATCTAATAAAGCTCTGTTAATCAATTGCTTAATTTTTAATTATTAAAAATAAGTGGTAAAATCCTTAACTAAGATAAGTTAAATTAGTCATTCGTGCTTACACCATGGCTCTGAGTCTATTCTCTACACAATAAAGGGGTGAATGTCATAAAGAATTTTAGCCAAATGAACTTCGCATAGCAGAAGAAAAGCTATGGATTGTCTACAGCTCGTACAAACTCACAAGATTAAGTTTCTCCCTGCTCCAAGTATACTCCTCTTTATAGATATTACAATTCTCAGCAAGTCTGGTAAATAGAACTCCATTCTCTAACTTTTTTACAGCCTTTACAAGATCCTCTACTCTATACTTTTCTATCATAAGCCCCACCTGATGCTCAGTCAGTATACTCTCATACTCTGGATACTTCATATTAATAGATGGTAATCCTGCATGCATATAATCGAAGAACTTATTGGCTAATGAGAGTCGATAGTTTTCGCTTTCTGCGACCAGGACATTGAGACCTATGCTACATTCTTTTAGTATAGGGAATATCTCATTGGGCTTAGTATAGCCTTTGAACTCTATCCTATGGGCTACGCCGAGTGATCGACTTAGCTGCTGCATCTCTGTGTGCTCATCACCATCACCTATGACTATAAGTGTATAATCTGTCAATGCTTGCATGGCTTCTATGGCGACGTCTATGCCTCGACCTCTGTTGACTGCGCCTAAGTAGACGAGTATCTTATTATTCTCTCTGACAGAGGTATCGACATCAGCCAAGCCAGTTCCATCTGGTACATTTCTTATGACGTGAAATTCTTTGTTGTAATGCTTTTCGTAATGTGCTTTTAGAGAATTATTAACAGTATAGCACAGGGTGGTATGTGGGATGCACCATCGAGCCACTTGCTTCCATATCCATTTTTTGAGTGGCTTACCTGTGAGTTCTGGTACCTCATAGAATATCTCATGGGCATCGAATATGAGTTTCTTACCCTTTAGCTTTGCTGCCAGAGTAGATGCTAGTAATGTATCCAGATCTACACAAGAGATACATTCTTCTAATGATCCGACAAGCTTCAGAAACAGCCTAAAATTAAATTCTAAATAAAACAAAATGCCTGAATGAAATAGACACTTTATAAAAACAGAATTGACCGCTTTATCACTCTCATTAGATGATGCGTGATGTCTTGAGATCCATCTTACCTTATGCTGATAATCACTTAAGGCATGTGTGATACGTTGCATTCTACGATCATAAGTGGCAAGTGATGTACTACAGAATACTATGTTATACAAGGTCTCGCTCATGACTTTGGATATATCTTATTAGCTCTGATATAATATGCTCCTTCTGACTCCATTACTTGTATGACATTAAGTACTTCATTTTTTGCTTGCCTATCGAAGCAAGAGACTAATTCATCTACATCATTGATATTGATAGATATATAGTTGGCGATTTTATCTTTGATTTCATTGGTATTGTAGTCACCACCTGATGTACAATTATCACACAATCCGCAATCATCCTGATGTACTGCATCGAAGTATTCCGCGATAACTTTCTGCCTGCAGTCATGTGTCCTCACGTATTTTACAATAGAAGAAATAGATGTGACATACCTTTGCTTCATCCCTCTATAGATACTCTCATTGATTTTTATTTCGTGCTCTTTATATCTATAGTTTTTGAACCTAATAATCGAACCTTCCCGTGATGGAACGTATTTACCATAGTCATTATTCAATAACCAATATAGACCTTTCGTAACTTTCTCGATACTCAGATTGGTACGCTTAGCGATGAGATCTTCTTCTATAGTTGTAGAGGCGAACATGACACCTTCGTAAGTTCTGAGGATAACTCTGATAAAATTCTTCATCGTGTCAGATGTCGCTTTATCTCTTATCAGTTGCTTGATATTAAATTCATCAAGGTAAAGTGTAGAAGGATTCTTTAGGCTTTCTGATAGCTCTATCAGTTCAGATCCATGGAGTAACTTGAGAGCATTGATGGCTTTAAATTTTGGGATATTATATTTATCACAGAAGTCCTGATGATTGTAATAGATGTCTTCATTATTAGTTGCTCCAGCTGCTACTTTGTAGTAGACACCCAGATAGGTGTATATTTTTTTTATAAAATTGACATCAGGAAATACATCATCCATACGCTTAGATATCTTCTCGATATCAGAATTATTAAGTATGAGTATCGCCTCAGCATGAGCACCATCTCGACCAGCTCTACCTGCCTCCTGCACATAAGCTTCTAGTGATTCTGGCACATTATAGTGGATGACTTTTCTAACATCAGATTTATCTATCCCCATACCAAAAGCCTTAGTTGATATCATAATACGGACAGCCCCTGACTCCCACCCTTCTATGATCTTATTCCTCTGCTTCATCGGCATACCACCATGGAATGCACTAGCTACGATATCATGCTTACTGAGGTATCTCTGTAGTTGCGTTGTTAGTTTTCTGGAGTTGACATATATGATGATGCAGCCGTCTTTATTCTGCTTGATCATATGCCTGAGTAATAGGGGCTTATTCTCGCTATATACGACTTGATATGAGAGATTAGGACGTATCGGAGAATGCAGAAAGGTCTCAGGCCTATCCATATGAAGACTGACTCTGATATCCTCCTGGACCTTAGTAGTCGCTGTGGCGGTGAGTGCCAGATAAGGTACTTTGGCTACAGTACTCATCACCTCATGTATAAGCCTGTATTCTGGCCTGAAGTCATGGCCCCACTCGCTTATACAATGGGCCTCATCTACGACGAGCATAGAGATATTATACTTCAGTAGGCGATGTCTGAATAATCTGGACTGCAGTCTCTCTGGAGATATGAATAAGAACTTAAGCTGCCCATAAGCAGCATTATCTAATATGATATCTTGCTGCTTAAGCGTCTGACCTGTCATGACACCAGCGGCTCTTATACCTCTATTCTTAAGACCCTGTATCTGATCTTTCATCAGAGCGATAAGTGGACTGATCACTATAGCTATACCGTCCATCATCACGCCTGGCACTTGGTAGCATATAGACTTACCGGCACCAGTAGGTAGTACTGCCAGTGTATCATGCCCATTATAGATACTCATAATCACTTCTAGCTGACCTTGCCTGAAGTCAGGATAGTTCCAATATTTCTTAAGCGTATTATGGAATGGTGTATCTGTCAATATCTACTTAGTTAGCGGATGGGCAAAGAATACGTTTTCTATTCTTACCTACATAGTCATTAGGATTGATTCTTATGAGTAAGTTAACCATAGCTGTAATGAAGAAATCTTTGCTTGAAGGATTACCTCTTCTATTACCCACTCCGGGTAACTCTGAACCTTCTGATAATCCGAGAAACTCATCTCTGCGATCAGATAGAAAGGCTGAGATAGAACCCTGATCTTGTAGGATCTGATTATAGTCAGGATAATTACCGCTGACATCATCTAAGTAATCATTATTAGTTATTCTGCCTATGACCTCAAATGTGACAGATATCGCATCATTTAATTCTAACTCTGCTCCACCCCCTAAGATGAGACTTGGATAATACAAGGCATAAGACTTCGATTGATTTTCGGTATTCAATTCTCGTAACGCATATGTGACACCGTTATAGTCTGTAGTAGGCTGACTTCGATATACTGACAGCCCTCCTAATACATAAAAACTCAAAGGTGATCCCCCTATATAATCATTGCTAAAATTATATTCGCCGGCAAGGCTCAATTCTGCAAGGTTGTTATCGAATCTCAGATTCCGCCTCTGCTGCGTTGCACTATCAGAGGTCCCATCATTACCAGAAACTTGCCCTACATATAGTCCTAATCGAGCCCTCAGTGATTTCTGTAGTTGTAGCTTGTAATAGACATTAAAGGCCATACCAGCTTGTTGTAGATCTGAGAATATGCTTGGATGACTCAGATCGCCTCTGTACACAGAATAACCAAAGCCTACACCGACACTACTTTGCGTAGATGAGACAGTCGTTATACAGGTAAACGTTAATGTTAATAGGATGTATTGGTACCAAATAGTCTTGCTAAACACAATTAAAAGGATTTAGAGTGTGAATTACTTTAATGTTTACTTAAAAAATCAATTTTCACCTGCATTGCTGCTACAAATCGTTATATATTCGTGACTTTTAAAACAAAAAACACAAATTTAAGATGAAACTTCTATCATTAATCGCCTTAGTAATCATTGGATTATCAACGAATGTATTTGGGCAGAACCCCGGTTGGCATATGTTAGAACCAGTAAAAGATGGTCCTGTAGGCATATCTGTCACTAAGGTATATTCTAATTTGATCAAAGGCAAATCTTCGACACCTGTAATTGTAGCAGTTATAGACTCAGGAGTAGATGTGGAGCACGAAGATCTTAAAGATGTAACATGGGTCAATACAGATGAAATCCCTGATAACAACATCGATGATGACAAGAATGGATATATAGATGACGTCAATGGATGGAACTTCATAGGAGGCCCTGACGGAAATGTAGACTATGATACCTATGAGGTTACAAGACTATACGGAAAATACAAGTATAAGTTTGATAATGCTGATGTCAATAAATTATCCAAAGACGATAAGGTGCTATATGCTAAATGGCTAAAATGGAAAGAAGAGTGTGAGACTGAGAGAAAGAAAGGAGAATCAAGCTTACAAAGAATCACAGAATTCGAAAATAGATTAGTCAATGGATTAGATGCTGTCAATAATGCATTAGATGGTAAGCCAGCAACACTGGACAACCTACAAGCATTAGAAGGCGAAACTGAAGACATCATGATGGGTAAGAATATTCTTCTCGATCAGATCACAAGAGGACAAGAAGTAACTGACGTAGCAGAATTCAAGAAAGTAGTACTGAATGATATGAAAGGCGAAAAGGATTACTATAAAGGCAAAGCATTATATGCTTACAATCCTGACTTTAATCCAAGAACTGTAATCGGTGATAACTATGAAGATCAGAGAGAACAATACTATGGTAATAATGATGTAGAAGGTCCTGATGCAAGACACGGTACTCACGTAGCAGGCATCATCGCAGCGACGAGAAATAACGATATAGGTATGGATGGAGTAGCTGATAACGTAAGAATCATGTCAGTAAGAACTGTACCTAATGGTGATGAGCGTGACAAAGATGTCGCTAACGCTATCAGATATGCCGTAGATAATGGTGCAAGTATTATCAATATGAGTTTCGGAAAAGGATACTCATGGGATGAGAAAGTTGTAGAAGACGCTATCAAGTATGCTGAGAAGAACGATGTATTATTAGTACACGCAGCAGGTAACTCTGGTCAGAATAATGATACAACTGATAACTTCCCTAATGACATGTATAAGGGCAAAGGATTCTTATTCTTCAAAGGAAAAACTAAAAATTATAAGAATTGGTTAGAAATAGGTGCCTTAAACTATCAGAATGGTGAGAACCTGTCAGCTCCCTTCTCTAACTATGGCGCTAAGAATGTAGATCTATTCGCTCCAGGGATGGCCATCTACTCTACTATCCCTAATGATGGCTATGAGCCACTCCAAGGTACAAGTATGGCAGCTCCAGTAGTAGCAGGTGTTGCTGCATTATTAAGATCTTACTACCCTGCTCTTACTGCAGTACAAGTCAAGAATATCCTTATGGCATCATCTACTAAGCTATCTCATAAAGTGATAACGCCTGGCACAAAAGATCAAATGACTTCATTCTCTAATCTTTCTGTCTCTGGTGGTACAGTCAATGCTGAGCAAGCATTAATACTCGCAGCAAAAACTAAGGGTAAAAAGAAAGTTAAGAAAACTCAAGCAAGAGCTTAAGTTTAATAGAAATATACAGATTACAAATAGCCATCTAATTAAATTAGGTGGCTATTTTTATTTTATGAATACCTATAAAAGTCGCAACTCAGTTTAATCCATATAGCTCATCCACCGCTATATTTTTATACATTTGAAATTATAAAAAGAAAAAACATGAAGAAAGTATATATCGTATCCGCATTGAGAACACCCCTTGGAAGTTTTGGAGGTGCATTAAGTAGTATATCTGCAACACAGCTGGGAGCTACAGCTATCAAAGGCGCCATGACTAAAGCCGGCATAGATCCCTCTACTGTGGGAGAAGTATTCATGGGTAATGTCGTCTCTGCTAACCTTGGTCAAGCACCTGCAAGACAAGCAGCTATCTACGCTGGTATACCAAATACTGTCCCTTGTACCACTGTCAATAAAGTGTGTTCTTCAGGTACTAAAGCCATCATGTTCGGAGCACAATCTATAGCTCTGGGACAGCAAGATATTATCGTCGCAGGAGGTATGGAGAACATGTCTCAGATACCTTACTACCTTCCAAATGCAAGATATGGATACAAATTTGGCGCTGGAGAAATGGTAGATGGATTGCAGAAAGACGGACTCCTCGATGTATACAATAATTGTATGATGGGTATATGTGCTGACGCTACAGCTACCAAGTATGAGATCAGCCGTGAGGAGCAAGATGCATTCGCGATACAATCTTACAAGAGGTCTCAGGCTTCTACTGCTGACGGTACATTCAAAAATGAAATCACACCAGTAGAAGTCCCTCAACGAAAAGGTGACCCTATCATGATAACTGAAGATGAAGAACCGCAAAAAGTAAAGTTCGAAAAGATACCAAAACTGAGAGCTGCTTTCTCTAAAGATGGTACAGTCACTGCTGCTAATGCCTCTACGATCAATGATGGTGCAGCAGCATTAGTCCTCGCAAGTGAAGACGCCGTTAAGAAATACGGCCTGTCACCTGTAGCAGAAATTGTAGGATATACTGACGCTGCTCATGAGCCAGAATGGTTCACTACAGCACCGACGAAAGCAACGGATAAGTTACTGCAAATGATGGGTAAAACTGTAAAAGACATAGACCTATTCGAGGTCAATGAAGCGTTCAGTGTCGTCACGCTTGCTTATAACAAACTGATGCATACACACAATGATCAAGTCAATGTACTCGGAGGTTCTGTATCACTGGGACATCCACTAGGAGCCTCTGGTGCAAGAATCGTCACGACATTAGTCAATGCCTTACATCAGAAGAATAGTGAACTCGGATTAGCAGCTATATGTAATGGTGGTGGTGGTGCAAGTGCTATGATGATTAAGAGAGTGTAATACCAATAATCAAAATGCTAATTCATGAAAGTTGCCATCATACAAGACGGACCTGTATATAATAATCTCAAACTAACGATAGAGAAAACTGCAGATCTCATCTCTCAAGCTAATGCAGAGAAAGCAGATCTTATCGTATTCGGAGAGTGTTGGTTCTCAGGATATCCCATCTGGTTAGATATCTGTAAGGATGCTTCACTCTGGGACCACGATCCTATCAAGCAAGTCTGGTCTGATATGTATCAGAATAGCATCAATATAGGACGTGGTGATATGGATACTATC
>CALLAG010000203.1 GCA_938002705.1 uncultured Saprospiraceae bacterium
TTTGATATTATTCGTCACCATAATATCTAAACCTGGATTATGCATTAGAAATGCATAATCCACCCTATGGGTAGACGAAATCATTGTTAGCCAATGATTTGTCGTAGGTTAACCTCATACAAGCCTTATCGACTGTAGGAGCATCGTGCCTGACATTTATTTTTAATCGTTTTGATTTGCATTATAACTTCATGAGCTATTGAAAATCAATCGTCTGTTATGCGATAGATTTTCTATCACATAATACAGGCTAAATGCTCCATTGGATCTTTCAAAAAAATTAAGCCGCAATAATAGGGCTCTGCATCTTGAATTGGCCTTCAGATCTGGTGATTCTGATAAGCTTCATTATCGGATGTTGATCTGATACTACCAGTACCATATCGGAATACTTAAGCGAACATTTAATTTTAGTAAACATTAATGTATTGAGACCAGTAAGGTCTATATCAGTGACATTAGTGATATCGATGATTAATTTTTGCCTTTTCTTAATGAACTTATGTAGTTCTGACTTAAGATCAATGGCATTAATTGATATCAGAGATCCAGAGATACATACTGTAGCTCCATCATCATTTTGTGTGCAGTCTAAGGTTAAAGGGTGCATAGAAATATTCGTTTTGTAGTTAAATATTTCCACATTTCATTCTCAACCTAAGAATGCAATAAATGTGCCTAAACTCTACTTGGTACTATTTAGCAGCTTTGACATGACTCCAATTCTCACCGCTTTCGATTCTATTGATCTGAGTGTGACTCACTTCGTATTTTTCAGCGATTTTCTTTTTCATCATTTTACCCTTAGCGAGTAATTTTTTGATTTGCGCTACCTGCTTCTCTGTTAGCTTCGGTTTACCACCTTTTCTATGAGCGACGAATCCGTACTTAATAGCTCTGTCTTTGATGTATTTTTTCCATCGCTCTTCAGTGACCCATATTACGTTGTTAGGCTTGTTATTAGTTCTATCGAGATCTTTATGGATATACTTTACTTCACCTTTCTTAGCTTTCTTAGACCAGTACTTAGCGACTTGCATGTGTATGTATATTGCATAGTTTCTGTCTTCAAGCTTTACAGAAGAACGCATATAGCCTTGGCGATCAGCCGATGGGTTGAGTAGATATTCTGATTTATCTTTCTTAGATACAGACTTTAATCTGCCTTTATTGGAGATATAGTAATTAACTCTATTAGATGGAACAGGAGTTTTGATTTTCTTCCATTCTTCATTCCTTAGTTCTTTGATTTTCTTCTCTCTATTTTCAGGAATTTTTGACTTAGCCATTTAGATTGTTTTTAAGGTTATTAATGTATTGGTTTCTAAGGTAGTAGTCTTTTAATGCTAATGGAAGTTCTTGATTATTATTATCAAAACTAAATTTAGTAATAAATGGTGAAAATTGTTCAAATAATTTACTTTCAATGCCCGCTAACTGCTTAATTAACTTATTTTTCTTGTCCATATCTGGTTCCATTTTATATTCCATGAGCTCTTCATTGATATCCATCATGTCCATGAGAAACTCTTGCGGCACTGATTCTTTTCCTTCTTCAAACTTAACGCCAGAAAGCAATAATACGTACTTCAGGCGGGCTTGACTATCTTTTATCACCTTATAGGCTTCATTTATAATCGCAGTATTGTCTATTGCTTGTAGTTGTACGTCTGCATCCATAAGGGTATATCTATCAGGGTGATATTCCATTGTCAGCTTATAGTAAGCCTTCGTCAGAGCTTTATCATCTATTTCTATAGATACAGGTAGGTCAAATATTTCGAAGTAATTTTTATTCTTAAGCATCATCTATATATGTCTCATTATATCAAGGCCAAGTGCATATATCATAAATCCTATGAGCAAGAAAAATCCTATCATCGTTGCTTTTTCCATTACCGAATCAGAGACTTTTATACCCGTTATACTTTCCCATAATAAGAACATAACATATCCTCCATCAAGAGCAGGTATAGGCAGTAAGTTAAAGAAAGCAAGCAGTATAGATAACATTGCTGTCATCTTCCAGAATCTCTGCCAGTCCCATTCTGAACCAAACAACTTACCTATACTTATAAAACTACCAAGCGAATCCTTAGCTTTAATATTACCCTTGAACATCTGCCCGAAAGCACTAATCTGATCTCCAAGAAATCCCCATGATTCACTCCACCCCTTGCCTAAGGCTTCTCCGATTCCGAAAGTCTCTCTCTTAAAATCATAAAATTGATCTGATCCATATAATTCAAATCCTAACCTGCGTTGCTTATCCGCTTCTCTATTAAACAGCCGCTGACCTAAAGTCTTTTTCTTATCGAATAATGTACTATAACTTACCGTAAGTGTATCGCTACCTCGTAGCAAGGTTAATGCAGTCTCAGCTGCAGCATCCACTTTAGGTTGTGCTATGAATGCTTCTATAAACTGATCCATATAAGCTGTCTTCTGTCCATTGACAGCTAAGATGATATCCTCTTTCTTTATACCCGCTTCTCCAGCCTTTGCCTTGGACTTTTCTGCGAGTCCTGATATTTGTGCAGGCATTTTCAGACTTACAAGTCTGATGTCTTTATTTTCATATTGAGATAAATAAGGTCCCCACTTAGGGTCAACATTAATCGTCTGTACCTTGCCATCTCTCTGTACTTCTATGGTCTTAGCATTATTTATTATGATGCCTTTATTGACTAATCCTGGGCTGAACTTATCACCACTGAGTTCCCCTACTTTCAGAATCTTATCACCATCACGTAACCCTAATTCGTATCCTTGTTCTGTGACAGCGATACCGTCAGTTAGTTCTGATGATGGTAGATACTTCTCTCCCCATGTAAAAAACACCACAGCAAAAAGCAAGATCCCCAGAATAAAATTGACAGTAACCCCTCCTATCATGATGATCAATCTCTGCCAAGCGGGCTTAGATCGAAATTCATAAGGCTGCGGAGGCCCTGCCATCTGCTCAGAGTCAAAACTCTCATCTACCATACCAGAGATCTTGACATAGCCACCTAATGGCAGCCATCCTATACCATACTCAGTCTCCCCCATCTGCACCTTAAATAATGAGAAATAGGGATTAAAAAACAGATAAAACTTCTCCACCCTCGTCTTAAACCACTTAGCGGCACTAAAGTGACCTAATTCGTGTAGTACTATAAGAATTGAAAGACTTAATATAAATTGTGCTATGGTTATCCACATGGTATCATCATCGATTAATCAAAAATGCTTTTGGAATATATAATACATACCAAAATTATCCAAAAGTAATCATTATATAAGATAAGCTCAGAGAGTACTTTTAGTTCACGTAGATAGAATAATTATGATTGTCTTTTATATAAAAAATACGACTGACTCAGAAGCCACCATAGAAGATGAAGAATACGTACACTGCTGTAAGGTCCTTAGGCATAAGGTAGGAGACATCATTCATATAACTGATGGACAGGGTATATCTGGCACAGCAAGTATAGAATCCATATCTAAGAAATCAGCCTCACTTAAAATCCTATCGACTATAGAACACGAGCTCAGCCCATATCAATATACCGTAGCTATGGCCCCTCCTAAGAATCGCTCAAGGTGGGAATGGTTCGTAGAGAAAAGCGTAGAGATAGGCATCACCAAAATCATACCTCTAAAAACAAAAAACTCTGAAAGAACAAAACTCAAAATAGAACGGTCCCAAAAAATAATCAGAAGTGCTGCTATACAATCTCTAAGGTATCATCACCCTATCATAACAGAGCCTATGTCTCTGGACCAATTATTAGAATACGGACAATCTTATGATGCCAAATACATAGGACATTATAAGCCCGATCATAAGACATTACTATCGCAACATAACAACCCACTATCATCCATCATTATCATAGGTCCAGAAGGTGACTTTACTGAAGATGAAATCACATCGTCAGTCAATAACAATTTCTTACCTGTCAATATATCTGAAAATCGACTGAGGACTGAGACGGCTGGGATTGTGGCTATTACACAATTGGTCAGTGCTCATTAGATAAATCAAAAACCACCTTTTTGGGTGATAAAAAACTGCGTCCTATTACTTTATCTTTGCGAAGCAAATAATCATAGAAAGAATTCCATTCTTGTATAACATAAGTCAGCGTCATTTTCAGTCATGAATTATAGAACGTTAGATATAGAATTGAGATATTAATAGTAAAGGATGCTGATCTGGTTTTAACCCTAAAAAGCCACAGGAGGTAGTTGATTCTACCTCCTGTACTTTTTTTATTAATTACTCTCTACGGTTCATACTCCCGATTATCGAGGCGTTCCGCCTTGATCCTATACGCTCATCATTTTTTTGCCTTCCCTCGATGCCTTCCCTTTTGTCTGAATCTTGATCAGCCTGGGGCAGACAGGTTTGCAGGATTATGTTCAACCCTCAGATCTAACAGGATTCTAAAACCTGTCAGATCTTGCTAAGCTCACACGTATCTTATGGCATCTTGCACCAACCCCGTTAAGCGTAGTTTGCCGAAGAGCAAAAGAGCTAAGTGAACTACGTTTGATATATAATCAAGATTCTATCTTGAGAGTTTTGAGCTATTAGGATCAACCCTCAGATCCTCAGGAAGGAATTTCTACTTCATATAAGCTTGATGCTCTACAATCATATATCACTGCTTTCATTAAAGCCTATTTTCCATAAGCGGGTGGCCGGACAGGTACGCGGAGCGATTTAGCTGTCCAAGCTTTTTGTTACTTTTTTTTGCAATAGAAAAAAAGTAAGGCATGTCATGAGCAAGCTGTTATTATATGACTTATACTAAGAATACCGA
>CALLAG010000204.1 GCA_938002705.1 uncultured Saprospiraceae bacterium
CCTCCATCAACATCTGCTTTAGCGAATATCTCTTGAGCATTAGCGGGCTTTACACTACCTCCGTATAGGATAGATATATTATCAGCTACGGTTCCGTATTTGTCTTTGAGTATGTTCCTGATACTGTAGTGCATTTCTTGAGCTTGATCGGGGCTTGCCGTTACACCAGTACCTATCGCCCATATGGGTTCGTATGCGATTGTGACTTTTGATATATCATCAGCATTGAGATGTAGCAAGCTCTCTTCTATCTGCCCTTTGACATATTCTACATGATTACCAGCCTCACGTATATCTAAAGACTCACCACAGCAATATATAGGTGACATATTATGAGCTATGCATAAGTCTACTTTAGTCTTTATAATTTCATTAGTCTCATTATTATACTGCCTTCTCTCAGAGTGACCTACTATGACGTGCTTTATCCCTATAGAATCTAACATAGATATAGACACCTCTCCCGTATAAGCACCCTTGATCTCATGATGACAATTCTGAGCTGCTATCGCTATGCCTGACACACCAGACGTAGCCTCTACAAAGCTACTGAGATAGGGATATGGCACACCTAAGATGACCATCGTCCCATCTATAGGGCAAGATTTCTTAATGTTTTCTACTAATTCGCTACCTTCTTGGTAGTTCAGATTCATTTTCCAATTTCCAGCTGCTATTTTTTGTCTCATTACTTTAGGCTTTTTAACTAAATTTATCTTTTTTGTGAATGTAGGATGGTATCCTTACAGATATAATCAATAAAGAATGGCTAAGATAGAAAATCCATACATACACCGCGACATCAGTTGGCTATCATTTAACTACAGGGTCCTACAAGAGGCCAAGGATGTTAATGTCCCTTTATTCGAAAGGTTAAAATTTCTATCAATATACTCTTCTAATCTCGACGAATTCTTCCGTGTAAGAGTAGCTAATCATAAGAATCTACTACTTGCAGGTAAAAAGACATTCAAAAACTTAGAGTTCTCACCCAAAGTCATCATACGCGAGATCCTTAATATTGTCAATAATCAACAACTTGAATTCAGTGAGATATTCCACAATCATATCTTACCTGAGCTAAAGTCAGAAGGAATAGACTTCATCAAAGCTAAAAACCTTACAGAAGAGCAACTGATTTTTCTTAATGCCTACTTTGATGATAATGTATTGCCATATACTCAGCCCATTCTTCTGATGGGTAATAATATCAAGCCCTTTTTGCTAAATGGAGCACTATACCTCTCCATCATAATGAAGAACAAGACTAAAGGCGATAAAGAGAAGTATTATGCTATAGTCAAGATACCATCTGACGAGTTGGGCCGATTCATCGTATTGCCTAATTCATTTAATGATAAGAAATGTGTCATCATGTTAGATGATGTCGTCCGATATTATCTTAATGACTTGTTTCCAGGTTTTACAATATTGCAGACATACTCTATCAAATTAACCCGCGATGCTGAGTTGTATATAGACGATGAGTACGGAGGTGATCTCGTAGAGAAAATAAAGAAAAGTATAAGAAAAAGAAATGTCGGCAGTGCCTCTCGATTAGTTATAGACAGAGAGATGCCAGATACGATGCTTGAGAACTTAATGCTTGTGTTCGACTTAGACAAATTAGATGTATTAGAAGAAGGTCAGTACCACAGTAATTCTGATTTTATGGACTTCCCACATTTCGGGATGAATCATCTCAGCAACATAGCTCTAGAACCTGTAATCACTAAAGCACTGTCAGCTCCACACAATATATTCGATGCTATTAAGAAGGATGATTATCTATTATACTATCCATATCACTCATACAATCCAGTCATCAGATATTTCGAAGAGGCAGCAGAAGACCCTACGGTAACTCATATTAAGATATTCCAATATCGAGTTGCCAGAGATTCTAAAATCATGAAAGCTCTCATGAAGGCCGCTAAGAATGGGAAGCAAGTCACCGTATTCATAGAAGTAAAAGCAAGATTTGACGAAGAAAACAATCTGGACTGGGGAGAGAAACTGGAACAGGAAGGTGTAAGGGTTCTATACAGTCTACCAGGAATTAAAGTACATGCCAAGATTGCATTAGTAAGAAAAGTAGTGAATGGCACTGAAGGTTTTACAGGCTATCTCTCTACTGGTAACTTCAATGAAAAGACGGCTAAGCTCTATTGTGATTTTGGACTATTCACATGTAACCCTAAGATTATAGACGAACTACTGCGTATATTCAGATATGTAGAAACCAAGATAAAACCCACTAAGCCATTTAAAGTATTAGGGGTAGGTACATTTAATCTTAAGGACAAATTTAAAGAACTTGTACAAGGCGAAATCGATAGTGCTAAAAAAGGCAAACCTGCATATATCACTCTAAAGATGAACTCATTACAAGATGATGAGATGATAGACATGTTATACAAAGCAAGTCAAGCCGGTGTCAAAATAAAACTTATAATACGCGGTATATGCTGCATCGTAGCAGGTATCAAAGGCATAAGCGAGAACATAGAATGTATCAGTATAGTAGACAGATTCCTAGAGCATGCTCGTGTATACATATTCGGTAATAACGGCAAAGAATTGATCTATCTTTCTTCTGCAGACTGGATGGTACGTAACCTCCACCATAGAATAGAAGTGACCTTCCCTATCTTAAATCCCGTACATAAGGAACACATCAGAACAATCATGAAGATCCAACTTAATGATAATGTAAAAGCTAGATTATTAGATTTCCAAAACTCTAATGATTATAAGCGAGATGATGGACTTCCTGTAAGATCACAGTATGATACTTATTACTTTGTGAAAAGACGTGAGGAAGAATCGTAACTTATTATAAAAAAATCAGCAACTAAGGAAACTTAGGAAACTGATCAAAATCTGGATCTCTCTTTTCTAAGAAAGCATTGCGACCTTCAGCAGCTTCATCTGTCATGTAGCCTAATCTCGTCGCTTCTCCAGCGAATATCTGCTGCCAAACTAATCCATCATCTACAAGGTTAAATGCAAACTTCAGCATCTTAATCGCCATAGGACTTTTCTTCAGTATTGTCTGTGCCCAATTGTAGGCTTCCTCCTCTAAGTCAGCATATGGAATGACAGCATTGACCATACCCATCTCGTAAGCTTCCTGAGCAGAATAATTTCTTCCTAAGAAAAAGATTTCTCTTGCTCGCTTCTGACCTACCTGTCTAGCAAGGTACGCAGATCCGTAGCCAGCATCATAACTTGCGACATCAGCATCTGTCTGCTTGAATATGGCATGTTCCTTACTTGCAAGCGTGAGATCACATACGACGTGCAGGCTGTGTCCGCCACCTACCGCCCATCCTGGAACTACTGCAATAACAGCTTTATTCATAAATCTTATGAGTCGTTGTACTTCCAGGATATTTAGCCTTGCTACACCGTCAGGCCCCTTGTATCCAGTCTTATCTCTAAACCTCTGATCACCACCAGAGCAGAAAGAATAGATACCATCCTTAGGAGAAGGCCCTTCTGCTGATAATAATATTACACCTATCTTAGGATCTTCTCTTGCATCTGTAAATGCACTATATAACTCTGATACAGTCTGTGGCCTGAAGGCATTACGAACCTCAGGTCTATTAAAAGCGATCCTCGCTACCCCATTCCTCTTGTTATAAGTGATGTCCTCATAATCATGAGCTTTGATCCAGTCTTGATGCAATGTATCCATACGTTGTGTATATTATTATTGGTATAAATGTCTGTGTCTACTAAAGAAAGACAAAGGAAATAAAATAGTTGTAGCGCCGTTTATATTTTTATAATTTTCCTAATAGAGAATGTGTCACCAGAATATACCTTAATCATGTATACCCCTGTAAGCCAGTCTCTTGTGTCTAATAAGACACTTTGATTACGATTATAGTCTGCAGCTAAGATAGCTTGACCAGATGCGTCATATATCTCCAATCTATCGATACCAAGCTCCGAACTTACACTTAATGAAGTATGCGCAGGATTAGGGTATACACTTAGTGCTTCTTCTATTTCATAACTTACAGAAGACGTTGTATCTATAATAACTTCATACTTATACAAATCTGAGAAGCAGTACACAATAGGATCAGTAGATGATTGCTTAATCTGTACATAATAAAAGGTAGTGCTCAAACTCAAAAGAGCAATCATCAACGAGTCAGCCTCTGTTATAAGTACTGTTCCTGCGCTATCAGAATACCATATAACATCGCCAAAGTCAGTCGTTAATATTGTATCCTCAAGTATACCATTATATACTTCCAAGATATCCTCTGCTTCAAATGTCACATGCTCTACAATTAATGTATCAGAATAGAATTCTATACAATCTTCATCTTCGTATGCATAATATAATCCAGAGTCTGTAACATCAATAGTTTCGTCTATTATACCATTACTCCATATCAGATTTTCATCAGAATTATGAGAGAGTAAGAGGATATCGTCTTCGCAAATTCTAATAGAACCAGAGTCGGACAACTGAGGCTTTTCTGACAGCTCTTCTTTCACTTCTATGATCTGACTTACATTTCTACAAGCTCCATTATTATCAGAATAGTAGTATCCAGTATCTGTAACTTCGATGCTATCAGATGTCTCTCCAGTATTCCATATGATATTGTTGACAGTTTCGCTTGTAATCACTACTTGGTCATCAGTACAACTAATGATTATATCGTCAGAACTAATACTATTTACATTCTGCATACATACAGATTCCGTAAGGATGTAATGTTCATTCACATTTACATTAGTATAAATATCTCTCTGCCCCGATGGCCAAAGACAAACTACAGAATCTATCTGAGTCTCAGAACCAATCCCAAAATTGATATTGAGAGAATTCGTGATTCCATAAGACACCCCTGACTTAAGCCACCTCACATAATCGCCAGAAGGGGTATAAATAGTAAGCCTGGAACCAATTCCTGACTTATTAGACTCTATTCCGTTAAGAGAAAACTTTATATAATTATTAATGCCTGCAATGCTAAGCCATAACTCATCACGTGGTGATAGAAATCCGACATAAGCATCAGTGTATCCATCATCATTAACATCACCTAATGCAAAGGTGGCAGCTCGCTTAGTCCCAAATGGATTGGTATCGACTAAGAACTCGAAATCACCTTGATTCAGCAACAAATAATCATCTATGCCTGCTATCAGAATATCTTGTAATCCATCATTATTAAAGTCCATTATACTGACTTGTAGATCTTCTGTCATTATTGGCTGACCGAGATAGAGAAGTTCATGACGTATGTATGTGCCAGCTCTCTGCTCTAATATAATATGTGGCGAACCATGATTAATAATCACAAGGTCAATATCGCCATCGTTATCTATATCTCCAGAATCTGCAGCCCAACTCTGATCACCTAAAGCTAATCCATAAGATAATGCATCTTCTCTAAAAGTCCCATTATCATTAACGTACAAAGCATTAATACGTCGAGGATCCGTGGGATCATCTACACCTACTCTGCACTTAGAGATGTATAGATCTAAGTCATTATCAGAGTCTGCATCAAACCATATAGAAGAATAATTACCTGAGTTATCAGAAGCAGGTATTGTGCTAAAATCTATAAGATCACTTTCTATCATATTACCACTACCATCATTTAGCAATAGTACATTAACTCCATCATCGTGGCTGAGCATGACGTCTAACCATCCATCATTATTTACATCCATAAGGCTGGATCCTTGAGCAAATAGCTCCACATCCAGATTCTCTGCCACCATAGGAGGTTCTAAGCCACTCTGTCCATCAATAATGGATACACCATTATAGAATCCAGCGCTAATTAGATCATTAACACCAGAATTATCTAAGTCTCCAATATTTAAAGTAGTAGGAACTTTATCCAGTGGATAAGCAATAGGTCCATGCGTAAGGAATGAAGCCCCTTCATCTACCTGTATATGAAAAAGTAGCTCACCCTTATCATTGAATTGAATGATATCATCTCTAAAGTCACCATTCATATCACCTAATGCGGTAGACACATTCGTTCTATCAGATAATGTAGGCAGAAGATCACTGCGATCTAAGAAAATGACTGGATCCTGAGAGATGAGATTACCCTGTGAGGATACAAGTATGAGATAAGTGCTGATTATACACCATAAATTATACTTATACCTAATGTGTTTAGCTCTCATAATCAATAATGTATAAATTTAGATATTTTTACATAATTAACGAGTCTTAAGTAATCAATAAGCCAATTATACTGAAGAATACAATATGGAGAACTTGGGAATTTTTAAAGTTTTACTTTAAAGCTAAAACCCTCTATAATATCCACTCTCCCTACCTATTTGACCTACTTAAAAGCATTAGCGATGTAGATAAAAGGTACTATCAATTTGACTATATAGAGCAAATAAGAACCTTACACATCAATAACAACAACTCACTGATAATCAATGATAAAGGTGCTGGAAGCTCTATTAACAATCGAGAAGAAAGAACCATAGCATCAATATGTAGACTGTCAAGCTCAGGAGAGAAAAAGTGCAGACTTATCTATAATATAATTAGTTACTTTAAGCCTCATACTATTGTAGAACTTGGCACTAACTTGGGCATTGCCA
>CALLAG010000205.1 GCA_938002705.1 uncultured Saprospiraceae bacterium
GTGGCAAAGATAAGAATTAGCCCCTACTCACACATTAAAGCATTTAAAATATAATGGATACATTATACTATTTACTTAACCAACGAGTTATTAGCGGGCTATAGTCGTCTCTTAGAATCTGTGGGGCTTCAGGTGCTATTGTGCCACAGCTATGCACTGCCCGTATGATACCTCTTTTGTCTATCAATACTTTCACCTGGATTGGTAGGAGTAACAATCCTCATATTTGATAGCTAATTAATTAGTTAATTCAAGACATAAAAAAATCCTACAGGATTGCGCCCTGTAGGATCTCATATATTAAATATAATTTGTATCGATTATTTCATAAGTACTGCGATGTCATTAGACTTCTCGTCTTTAGCGACCATGGAAGTTAATATAACGTTGGATACAACACCTTTACTTTCCAGATATCTCTTACAAGCATTTAATCTTCTTCTTGTGAGTGATATGTTAGCATTGTCCTCTGACTTATAATATGTCTTCAATAAGATCGTCTTAACCTCACCAGACTTTATAGTATTGGCTATAATATCTAAGAATTTTTGTCCATCATTATTGACCTCGTAAGCGTCTTCAGCGAAACTAACAGACTTAACATCAGTGAGCAGAGGCTCTTTCTTAGTTGTCGTAGCTACAGAAGTTGACGGACGTACAGATGTACCTTGATTACCTAATCTCGGCGGCACTTTAGTAAATACATCAGTAGATGGAGATTCGTAGCCATTCATATAGCCTGGCTTCTGTCCTTTAATCTCTGATATATCACTGTTGGCTATTACAACTTTCGTTGCTTCGCCATTAACAAGTACGGTTTTCTGGGCATAGGATGAGCTTGAATATACACATAGGTATATTACAAGGAACACCAATTTGGGGAATAAAACTTTCATGGGTATCTATTTCGAATTAAAAAATAGTGACTTAAAGGTATTTTAACTCGGTTGGTTAACTATAATTTGCTGTGTAAAGTTCTACATTATTAAATATTCCGATGCAAAAGTTGTCAAATATTATGATAAATGACAATTACATTACGGTTATTTAACGCTCAGGTGAGTGTTTTTGTTAGAAATATGCTATAAAAAGGAAAAAATTAGGGGTTTTCACTCAATTAGTCCGCGACCTTCTTTATTCAATTTGTTCTCTGCTTGGAGATTTTTCATGATTTTATCGAGTACTCCATTAATAAATTCTTTGCTTTTGGCAGTACTATATTGCTTTCCAAGCTCAACGTATTCATTAAGACTGACCTTAGGGGGTATCGTAGGAAAATTAAGCATCTCGGAAACTGCAAGTTGTAATAATATAGTATCTACGATAGCCAATCTCTCATGATCCCAGTTTTCTAATATAGGGATGATAATCTTCATGATATCTTCACGTTGCTCTATCGTATCCTTTAAGAGGCTTTTTCCGAATTCTTGTACAGTCTCATCTTCTGGCAAGAAATCTGAAAATAACTTAGAATTACTAGAAGGAAGCGCTTTGAGGTATTTCTTAACCGCTCCTACTACCAATGATTTATCATCTAACCAATTAAAGTATGAATCCTCTAACATCTCATTAAATAACTCATCTTGTCTACAGAATCTGAATAATTCTAATAGTAAATCCAATGTCTGCTTATCATCAGATTCTGCTGCTATGTAGGCCTTATATTCGTCTTTCTTGGCAAAGGCATCATAGATCTTTTCAGTATATTCTTTATTGTACTTTGACTCAAAATTTAAAGATTCAAACTTCTTATTGAGTTCTTTATTCTCGACTATATCCTGAATAAGAGGATTAGAGTATAGTTTGTCTGAGAATATCTTATCGTAATCACCAGGAAGGTGTTTAGATTTTCGCTTTATGAGATCTTTCTCTGCTGCTGATGTGATCTGCATCATGAGGTATAGGCAATAGAGAAACAACTCATAACTCTGATTGATACAGAAATCATAATTCTTAACTAAGTCTCTCTTAGATAGTGACTCATCTCTATCTTTAGAGTACAATAGCTGCATTGCCTTGATTCTAACACTTCTTCTACTCAACATTGTACACAAACATTTTTATGTGCTTGGAGTATCATATCACACCTTTTTATGGAAATAAATTCAAGCATCTTTGCCTAATTATTACAAATTTAATATTAAAATTAAGTTTAATGTATAAAATTAATATTAAAAGTGATTTTGCTTATTATTAATACTATTACTGTGTCTATCTAAACTCCCTCAGATAGGTTTTAGTTACTTCTAATATACTGATATACATATTGATATCCTTCTTTATAAATTTCTCAGGATTCTTCCATTCTGCTTTAGTGATATCTTCTTTAGCTTGTGGTGTCAGCCTCTGATCAGATGCCTTCATAGTATACCAGTGTGTTTTCTTAAGGGCTCTCTTTCTTGTCCTTAATCTAAACAAATGATATGTGACAATGATCTTATCATGTATACTGACGTTCTTGACACCTGTCTCCTCCTCCACTTCTCTAAGTGCCGTCATACGCTTCTTCTCGCCTTTATCTCTCTTACCCTTAGGCAGATCCCAAAAACCTTTTCTATATATGAATAGGACCTCATCTTTCTCATTACATACGACACCACCACCCGCTTCTATAATGCTAAAGAGAGATTTAAAATCTTTCCATAACTGCTTGACATTCTTATGATGTAATATTATATGCTTAAACTTATTAGTCTTCTCGAGCATATCAACATAGGACAATAGCATTGGCTTTTTGCCGCTGTAAGGTGCTAGTATTGCATCTTCTGAGTGATGTCCTTTTTTTATATCTTCGGCATCTTTCAGCTCGAGAATATTTTCGTTAATGTATATTTTGTACATTTGAAATCAAAGTAAATTATGAGTACAATAGCTTCTCAAATAGCTAAGAAACTGTTACAAGTAAAAGCCGTAAAGTTACAACCTAAAAATCCATTTCAATGGGCTTCTGGAATAAATTCTCCCATATACTGTGATAATAGAATTCTATTATCCTATCCAGATGTGAGATCTTTTATTAAAAAAGCCCTTAAGGACAAATTATTGGCCTTTCCAGAAATAGATGTTATAGCTGGAGTGGCCACTGCAGGAATTCCTCATGGAGCACTTCTCGCCGATGCAATAGATAAGCCATTTATATACGTCAGATCCAAAAACAAAGAACATGGACGACAGAACCTCATAGAAGGCGAACTAAAAGCAGGCTCTAATGTGCTTGTTATAGAGGATCTGATATCTACTGGAATGAGTAGTATGGCCGCCTGCGATGCACTTATAGATAATGGTGCAAAAGTAATCGGTGTTTTGGCTATTTTTACATATGGATTTGATGTATCGAAGACATTATTCTCCGATAGGAAAATTCCTCTTGAGACATTAACTAACTATAGAGTCCTTCTTGAAGAAGCTCTAAATAGCAATTATATTAGCGAAGACGAAAAAACAACATTAGAGACTTGGAATAAGGATCCGAAAGGATGGAAAGTATAAAGTATCTAAGAAATCCAAGCTCACATAAAAGCGTAAGCAAATGAAAATTATAAATAAAAAATCAGAAGAGTTTCTATACAAGTATCTAAATGCTACATCTCCTACAGGTTACGAAGCTGAAGGGCAAAAAGTATGGTTAGAATACATCAATCAATTCGTAGATGAATCATTCTTAGATGATTATGGCACTGCTTATGGTGTTATAAATCCAGGGCAAGAATTCAAAGTCGTCATAGAAGCTCATGCTGACGAAATCGCCTGGTATGTCAATTACATATCTGATGATGGATATATTAACGTCATCAGAAATGGTGGTTCCGACCATATCATAGCGCCATCTATGAGAGTCAATGTACATACGAAAAAAGGTATCGTCAAAGGCGTATTCGGATGGCCGGCTATACATGTAAGAAGGGGTAAAGACTCCAACTTATCTCCAAAATTAGAAAACATTTTTATCGACTTAGGAGCCAAGGATAAAGAAGAAGTGCTTAAGATGGGTGTCCATGTAGGATGTGTTGTCACATTCGACGCAGAGCTCAGCAAACTTAATAACAAATGGTATGCAGGTAAGGCCTTAGACAATAAGATGGGTGGCTTCTGTATCGCAGAAGTTGCAAGATTAGTCAAGAAAGGCAAGAAGAAACTACCCTACTCATTATACATAGTCAATGCAGTACAAGAAGAAATAGGACTGAGAGGTGCCGAGATGATCGCTAACAGAATCAAGCCCAATGTAGCAATCGTCACAGACGTAACACACGATACTTCTTCTCCACTTATGAAAGCCAAAGAACAAGGTGATCTTAGAGGTGGATTAGGTCCTGTACTGACATATGCCCCAGCAGTGCATAACAAGTTAATACAGTTAGTCATAGACGCCGCTGAGAAGAACAAGATTCCATTCCAGAGATCAGCTTCTTCTAGGACAACGGGTACTGATACGGACGCATTTGCTTACAGCAACTCAGGTGTACCGTCTGTATTAATATCACTACCACTTAAGTATATGCATACAACTGTAGAGATGGCGCATCAAGATGACATAGAGAACGTCAGTCATCTTATATACCAATCACTATTAGCTATCAAGAAAAATCATGACTTCAAGTACTTCTAAGATGTGAAAGCGTGGATACAATCCATTGTCAATTTCTATATCTATAGCAGTATCCATATTTCTATAGTAGCCACTTTATTTTGTGCAGAGACTTATTTCTATGTATGTCACGAGTTAGACTTGATGTATCTGGGATTGGTGTTCTCTTCTACTCTATTAGTCTACTCACTACATAGAATAATAGGTATCTCAAAAATAAAATCAGACCTTATACAAGGTCGCTATGAAGTCATCCTACGATATAAGTCACACCTCAAAGTATATGCAGCAATAGCCCTGATAGGGCTATTGTTCTTTGTAGTTTTGAGCCCCATGAGTTATCTATATTTTCTTATCCCTCTCGGATTTATTTCATTGCTTTATACGCTTCCGCTTTTATCTAATAACAATAGACTCAGAGATATTAATTATATCAAGATATTCTTGATAGCTATAGTATGGGCGGGAGTAACTATATCTCCTGTTATAATATCTGATCAGCCAGTTGATATATTCGTGCTTAGTCTCTTGTCAATAGAGAAGTTGATTTATATTATTGCTATTACATTGCCTTTTGACATTCGGGATATTCGTATTGATACATCATTAGTGACTAAGACTATTCCGCAGGTTATTGGAGTAAGTAAGACTTATATATTTATCGGCACTTTGGTATTGATAGGATTTCTTTTGTACGCTTGCTCTGCATTTATATCAAATCTATCATCAGTGATTCCTTATATAATCGCAGCCTACTTGCTATCTATTATAGCTCTATATGTCTCTAAAGGCAAAAAGTCAGATTACTATTATTCTGGATTATTGGATGGTGTTATTGGTGTTAGGTCTTTGATTATTATTGTAGGGTGTTTGAGTTAGTATTGCATTAACAACATAGGTGTATATCTGCATGGTTGTCAACCTTACAGCACCACTACTTTCTCATTAAATAATATCTCACCTTGCTCGTTATATGCCACGATAATATATATAGCAGAATCAAGCTGTTCCAAGTTAAGTAAAGCTTTGGAATCACTCAATTCTATACGCGTATCCATTACCAACTTCCCATCCATCTGATATACTTGTATATCTATATTATCAGCTTGATCATAAGCAATCGTAACACTACAATCTGTCGGATTAGGGAATACGCTTAGATTATCGACGACATTATTATCTTGAGATTTTGAGAAATACTGAAGGGCAAAATTAAAAGCATCAATCCCAATCTGTTCTCCTATTAATCTGCCTGGGATGTCATCAACGGGAGGATGTATACCACCCCATATTCTGGAGAGGCTGCATTGGTCAGATGCATCACGATAAGTAGCCCATTGCAGTATGATATCTTCAGAAGGGCCATCTTCGAATACTAAGAAAGAGTTTTTGGGACATCTGAATTCTCCCATACCACCTGGAAAATAGGCATCACCAGTTAATGCAGTCAATACTTCTGCTGCAGCACGGCTGAATGTGGAGTGACCAGATACATACACAGCAAATGGTGGCGTCACAAAAGTAGGTCTCTGATATGGCCACCAATTCTTAGCTAGTATCCAATCTACCCCTGCCTCATCTGTAGCAGGATTACTAATAAAGTTAGGACCTCGCCAGGCAAGGATCTTAATATCTCCTGTGTCAGCAACACCATCTGTATGTAATGGATCATCAGAATCTACTAACTCGATATAACCTGGAATAAGTGGTAATCCATAAGGATCATAAGATGGTAAAGTGGGATCGCTTCCTTGCCCTCTCTCAGCCATACCTCTTATCGCAGACACAGGCCTGATATAATCATACCAGCCCTTGATACCCCATACGGATATAGCAGCGTCATGCATAGCTCCTCCCAGTGCAAAATACGATTTGACATCCCACTCTAAAGGGTCTAACTCTGCTCCACTCCCCATGAATCTTCTTGTAAAATATGGATGATCTACAACCTCATTAAGGATCGTAAACCAATGCCCTGGAGGCGTCTCAGAATCCGGTCCGTCAGCCCAAAACTCTGCTAAGACTCTAGCATAGTCGCTTCTCTTAGCGATCTGTGGTTCATAAGGGAGATTAGTTACAGGATTGATATCATACCCCTCACCATAATCACCTCCATCATAGAAATTGTAAAAATCTGCATAGTCATTAATGTCCGTAGGATACTCTGTTATGTTACCTATAGAAGCAGGAGATATATCCCACAATGTACTGTCGGATTCGTCGAGATGTGATGACCATACTGATACCATAGAGTGTCCCCACTTGTATGGATTATTAAGACCGGTATGGTCTGTATCATCAATCTTAGCAGGCTCGCCTGGATCGAAAAAAACTTTATAATCAAATCCATCTTTTTGATAGGTACTTGCATTTTCATCTTGCAATGAGAAAGGGAATACACTACCCCATTCTGGACTGAGAAACTCAGGACTGTCATCTCCTATGGGATTACCAGATTGGTCTATGAACTGGAAAAACTCAATAGGTTGCCATCTATCAAAATCTATAAGATTAGGATTACCAGATGCTTGTATAAGAATAGGAGGATTTACAGGATTATAAAATTGGTTAGCATATTGATCTTCTTCATTGGCACCATCCAGATAGCCATACTCTATTATCTGTGCAGCAATATAATTACCTAATTGTGCTGCTCCGCATTGATAGGCAGTAGATACTAATTGTACATCGTATCCTAACTCCTCCATTAATTGATCTATATCCTCTTCTATTTCTCTAAAGGAAGGTGCATTTTGGAATCTATGCTTAATCAGACGATATGCAGCATAACTGATCGTCGCTTCCTGTGCCGATCTTACATCATCTGGTATATGAGTTAGACTGAACGGCGTATAGAATCCATTATTATTTTTAGATAGAAAGTATGTGTCAGCATCTTCTGAGTAGGCGGCCCATCCATCATACATAGCTGCTGAGATATGAAACAGATTTCTCGCATGTACAGTAGGTCGTGCAAAGTCATTTCTGATAGCTGATAACAGTTCTTCACTCCAAAGTCTGGCTACAGAATGCTGTGCATTAATTGTCGACAAGGTAGCTATACAATAAATAAAAAGACTAAAAATCCACTTTCTCATGTATTATGCTTTAGTAAATAACTCCTGAAATAAATATAAGGAGAACCGAAAGAATAATCCAAAAATGATAAAACATAGAAGTCAATGAGAGTACTTACAGTAAGTCAGGTCTCTTTGATTCCGTAATCTTCTCAGATTGACTAAGTCTCCACTCTGAGATCTTCTCATCATGGCCTGACAATAGAATATCGGGTACTTTATGACCTTTGAATTCTGCAGGTCTCGTATATACCGGAGGAGCTAATAAGCCGTCCTGGAAGGAATCTGTAAGTGCAGAAGTACCATCATTCATAACACCGGGAATAAGGCGTGATACGGCATCTACTAATACAGCTGCTGGCAACTCACCACCTGAGAGTACGTAGTCCCCTATGGATATCTCCTTAGTGACATGGATATCTCTGATACGCTGATCTATACCCTTGTAGTGACCAAGAATCAACATCAATCTTCTCTGAGTAGAGAGATAATTAGCAGTGCTTTGATTGAATACATCTCCGTCGGGCGTGAGGAAAATGATCTCGTCGTAATCGTTAGATTCTTTGAGTGATGAGATGCAGTTATCTAATGGCTCTACCATCATTACCATACCTGCTCCACCACCATACTGATAGTCATCTATCTGCTTGTGTTTGCCCAGTCCATAATCTCTTAGATTTATAATATTAATCTCAAGTAGACCGGCATCTATACCACGCTTAAGTATGGAATGAGCAAAAGGGCTGTCCAAGAGTTCTGGAACAGCTGTTATAATATCAAAGACCACAGAGTAGGATTACTCTATAGCTAATAAAGTGACATCAAATATCAACGCAGAATAGGGCTTGATAGATCCACCTGCACCTCTCTCACCATATGCTAAATCATAAGGAATATAGAATCTATACTTAGATCCTACGTCCATAAGTTGGACACCTTCTTGCCATCCTTTTATTACTCCGTTAAGCGGAAAAGATATAGGCTCATTACGGTCTACAGAAGAATCGAATACTGTACCGTCTATAAGCGTACCGTGATAGTGTACTTTCACTTTATCAAGTAGTGAAGGCTTAACACCTTCGGCAGCAGCAGCTTCTAATACTTCATACTGAAGTCCTGACTCTGTTACTTTTACATTGGCTTTGTTCTTATTAGCAGCTAAGAATTCTTCTCCTTCAGTTTTATTTGCTTCATGCATTTTAGCTGCAGCGCCTTCTACATGCGATCTGAAATTAGAATTAGCCTCATCTAATGTCATCTTGAGCGTCTTACCTGCATAGACATCCTCTAAAGCTTCCATAAATGATGCTTTGTCAAGATCTGTAAATCCTTGTGACTTTAAATTTTTGGCAATGATAAGTCCTGCACTGTAACTAACTGAATCCATCTGAGCTGATAAGTTTATTGATAGTATAATGAAAAATGAAAATAATATAGTTCTCATTGATTATTTCTTTGATTTAAGTTCTGTATAATATTTAAAGTATAAAGGTATTGTTTCGATTCCTTTGTAATAGTTAAATAATCCGTAATGTTCGTTAGGAGAATGGATATCATCTGAATCTAAACCAAAGCCCATCAATACAGACTTGACGCCCATCACTTTCTCAAACATTGCTACTATAGGAATAGAGCCACCACCTCTCACTGGTATTGGGTACTTACCATAAGTATCTTTCATAGCTAAGTGGGCTGCTTTATACTCTACGGTGTCTGTAGGTGTCACTGCTGGAAAACCACCATGGTGTGGTCTCACTTCTACCTTAACACCAGCTGGTGCTATAGACTTAAAGTGCTTAGAGAATAACTTGGTGATCTTATCAGGATGCTGATTAGGGACAAGTCTCATACTTATTTTGGCGAAAGCCTTAGAAGGCAGTACTGTCTTAGCACCTTCTCCTATGTATCCACCCCATATTCCATTGACATCTAATGTAGGTCTTGTAGAGGTTCTCTCTATAGTAGAATAGCCCTTCTCTCCCATGACGTCTTTGATCTTCAGTTCCTTCTTGTACTGCGTTATACTGAATGGTGCTGAATTGATAGCTTCTCTTTCCTTCTTAGTTAACTTAACCACATCATCATAAAAGTCTGGTATCTTGATCTTACCATTCTTATCCTTGAGAGATGCGATCATTTCACATAGCACATTGACAGGATTAGCGACACCGCCACCATATACCCCTGAGTGCAGATCTTTATTAGGTCCAGTCACTTCTACTTCTACATAACTTAGACCTCTGAGCCCTACGGTTACACTTGGCGTTTTGTTATCGATTACTGATGTGTCTGATATGAGTACTACATCACTGGCAAGTAACTTCTTATTAGCTCTACAGAATATCTCGAGATTATCGGATCCGACTTCCTCTTCTCCTTCGATCATAAACTTGACATTACATGGTACACCACCAGTCTGTTGCATCGTCTCGAATGCTTTTACGTGCATATACATCTGCCCCTTATCATCACAAGCTCCACGAGCAAATATTGCTCCTTTAGGATGTTTCTTAGTCTTCTTGATAACTGGATCGAATGGTCCACTATCCCATAGCTCTATCGGGTCAGCAGGTTGTACATCATAGTGACCATATACGAGAATAGTAGGTAGCTTCTTATCAACGATTTTCTCACCATAGACTATCGGATGTCCCGCTGTCTTATGGATTTTGACCTTTGATAATCCAGCTTCTTTCATTCTATCGGCAAGAAACTTAGCTGCTTTCTTGACATCTCCTGCGAACTTGGGATCGGCGCTTACAGAAGGAATTCTTAATAGATCTAATAATTCATCAAGAAAACGCTTCTTGTTCTTATCTATATACTTGTTGATTGTACTCATAACTGTTAATTAATTGTTGCAAATGTAATAGTCTTAACTTGTGATTACTAATAAATTATAAATTTGAAGTAATTCCATTATTAGGGTCAATTGAAGCAATGAGATATTTATTCGTTTTATCAGCAGTTTTTGCCGCATTATTCTTTTTACTGCTCGTAAGTAAGAAGAATCGAAAGTCAGAACATATATTTCTTGCTGTCATATTCCTACTAATAACGATCAACAGTTATTATGTATTTCAGTTTTATGATAGTGACGATTTCTACTACGTACCTTATTTTTCTGAGCTTAATTATGCAATTCCATTACTATACGGGACTTTGCTATGGTTCTATTCCAGAGCACTTACTAATGCCCGATTTGCATTTACAAAGATCGATGGCCTCCACTTCTTACCTTTCATCATATTCTCATGCATTATTATAAGTCCACTACTATTAGGTACAACGCTTATAGAATCTAAGCATGTAGGATATCCATTTATAAAATTACTGATTACACCTTTCTATCTATTTGGGACTTTGCTTCTGCTTAAGAAGTATAGAAAACAGCTAAAAGAAGCGTACTCATACGAACTGGAAGTTAACTTGATGTGGCTCACATGGATCGTCGCTGGAGCTATTGTTCTATGGTTAATAGCTACCTCTGGATATATCTACAATATATTTAGCGATCAACAGATGACTCTGTTATTTGATTTCTATGTAATTGGTTTTTTGGCGATATATTTATTTGCACTGACATATGTTGCTATCACACGTACTGACATATTCTCTAAGTATACAGAGAAGGTCATCCCTACTAAAATAGCGGAAATAGAGCCCGATGAGATTGCAGAAATAGAACCAATTACAGGTCACTATAGTGAAGAGCTAAAAAATCTGAAAAAAATCGTGGAAGACAAAGAGCTCTACCTCGACCCGTTATTATCGATCAACAAGCTATCCGAAATAACAAAAATACCACAGTACAAAATATCTAAAATCCTCAATAGCCAACTCGATCAAAGTTTCTATGACTTCATCAATGGCTACAGAATAGAAGCTGTCAAAACCCAAATGGATAACGGTGCTGCAGATGATCTGAGCATACTCGGCATCGCTATGGATTGTGGCTTTAATTCTAAAGCTTCATTTAATAGAGTATTCAAAAAACGAGAAGGGATAACGCCTTCTCAGTATCTGAAGGGCCTCTAAGGAATTATAGAATTTCTATTAGATTCTACAATACACATATCTTAAACACTAGCCAATTAGATAAGTACTAACTCTACCCCTCAATATACTTTACAGGACTTTCCGTATTATAAAAGAAAAAAGACCAACGGTCTGCTTCCTCTTCTATAATCTTAGATGTAGGCTTACCAGCTCCGTGGCCTGCATCTACAGCTATTCTCAGGATGACAGGATTCTTACCTTTATGTACTTTCTGTAGCTTAGCACCAAACTTAAATGAGTGAGCAGGCACTACTCTATCATCATGGTCAGCCGTTGTTATCATAGTAGCAGGATATTCTACACCTTCCTTGAGATTATGCAGCGGTGAGTAACTTAATAGATTCTCAAAGTGCTCTGGATCATCACTGGAACCATACTCTGGTACCCAACCCCAGCCTACTGTAAACTTATGATACCTCAGCATATCCATAACACCTACTGCGGGAAATGCAGCACCAAATAAATCTGGTCTCTGTGTCATAGCAGCACCTACAAGCAACCCACCATTAGAACCACCAGCGATGGCCAGTTTCTCTGATGAAGTATACTTCTCATCTATAAGATATTCGGCAGCAGCTATATAGTCATCGAATACATTCTGCTTATTATGGAGCATCCCTGCTTTATGCCACTCCTCTCCATATTCTCCACCACCTCTCAGATTAGGCATAGCGTATACACCACCGTTCTCTAACAGTATTATACGTGATGTGCTGAATGATGGTGTAAGATTGACATTGAATCCACCATAAGCATAGAGGTAAGTTGGGTTATTGCCATCTAAGACTAAGCCTTTCTTATGGACTATGAACATTGGGATTTTTGTTCCGTCTTTACTCGTATAGAATACTTGCTTCTCTACATAGTCCGCTGGATCAAACTTGAGATCTGCTTCGAAGAATTCTGTGGATGAATCTGCCTCTACATCATACTTATAGATCGTGTTAGGGATTGTAAATGAACTGAAGGAATAGAAAAATTCTTTATCATTTTTTCTTCCACCGAATCCATTAGCGGTACCCAGTCCTGGCAATTTAATTTCTTTCTTATTACTTCCATCTATATCATAACGATAGATTCTTGTTGTTACATCCTTGAGATAATTGGCCCATAGTTTTCCGGCACCAGTACTTACACCTTGCAGTAGATCTTCTGTCTCAGGTATCACTTCCTTCCATGATTTTGCTTCTGGAGATTTAAGATCGATGTCTATTAATTTATATTTGGGAGCAGCTATATCAGTCATGACCAGTAGATGGTCACCTACGTTATCTATGACAGAACTTTTATTTTTGAATCCTTTGAATAGTGGCGTAATGGGTTCATTATCCTTAAGGTTCTTATAGTATGTCTCGAATCCATCAGTACCAGTAGAAGCATAGAGGATTAGATATTCTTTGCTTTCAGTAATACTGCAAAAGTGATAGATCAATGGTTCATTATCATTACCGAATATCTTCTTATCCTCCGACTGATCAGTTCCTAACTTATGATAGTATACGGCATGATATTCATTCTTGGCGCTGAGTTCTGAACCATCACTTGGTGCAGGATACCTACTATAGAAAAATCCATTAGCATCCCAGTTAGCACCAGAGAACTTAACCCACTTTAGTACATCAGGCATTTTCTTTTTGGTCGCTACTTCCATGACATGTATTTCTTGCCAGTCACTTCCACTACTGGACTGAGCATAGGCTACATACTTATCATCAGCTGAGAACCCCAATAGGTTGATGGACACTGTCCCATCATCTGACAATTCATTAGGATTGATGAATATTTCAGGTTGTCCATCAAGCCCTTTCTGATAGAATATGACGGATTGATTCTGTAAGCCATCATTCTTGCTGAAGAAGTAATAGTCTCCGATCTTATATGGAGAACTGAGCTTTACATAATTAAACAACTCCTCATATCGATCCTTGATTGCTTCACGATAAGGTATAGACTCCAGGTATCCAAATGTGACTTCATTCTGATCTTTAACCCACGCTTTTACATCCTCAGCAGTATCTATCTCTAACCATCTGTATTCGTCCACAATAGAAGTCCCATTGTAATCGTCTATGACGCTTGTATCTCTTTTAGTGTCTGGATATATCAGTGTTTCCTTAGATTCTTTCATAGTTATATTGTCATTATGACAAGATTGTAGTGTAATAATAGCTATGATTAGTATGAGTAGTTTATTCATAGTGGAGATTAATTAATTAAATCTTACAGCTATTTTATAGCTATTTTTAAAATATAGATAACGCAAAAATAAGATAGTAAACTAAAAACTTAGAAAGTGTATCGCAGATGTATCAGATACAAGGTTATATTTTAATAAATTTATGCCATAATGAAAATAACAGTCACGTCTACCATTATAATAGGATTAAGAAGTATGTGCTGCTTCATGGGCATATTAATCTTATCACAGAGCCAAGGTATATCACAAGAAGATATGCGATGGTTTGACCCTAATAGCATTAGCTATAACTCTGAAGACATAGTCCCTGCTGACTGTGACCTCACATATATAGGAATAGATGACGAATTAGGTGTAGAAGTCGTAGATTTTGAGTCAAGACCATTATTCATGCATACACAACCTCAGGTAAAAAAGTGGATGAAAGACAAATACCTACTAGAATGCTCAGCTAATATCTACAGAGCTGACAAAACTGCTTTTCTTCTACTTCATCTCAAAATTAATTCTGAAAACGCAAAGCATGCATATGGCGATCTTGAAAAAGGGTCTAAACTTAAAATCACATTTGATGATGGCGAGCACATATATGTAGAAAACATAGAAAGAGATAGAGGTACAGCCAAGAGGTCAAAAGGAATCACTAACTACAAGGGTATCTACCCTTTAGATGGTTTTGACACAAAAGAATTAAGTAAGAAAGTAATATCACTGATAGGTGTCGTATGGGAAGAGGGCTATCAAGAATATGAAGTACAAAACTTCAACCTTATAAAAAATCAAATCAACTGTCTGAAAAAGTTATAAATGCTGGGACTAAAACTACCTACAGATCCACGATGGGTCAATCTCGCAGAGATGAGCCTCGAAGAAATACTTACAGATCACGCATATTGCGAGCAGAAGGCCACAATATCTTGTATATCGCTGATACAAGGATTTCCTGAAAAGGAAAGAATAGTCAATGAGTTATCACCGATAGTGCAAGAAGAATGGAGTCACTTCCAACTCGTACTGAAAGAACTCAAAAAAAGAGGACTAAAATTAGGCTTCCAAAGGAAAGATGAATATGTCAATAAGCTCCTGCAATTTCAGCAGAAAGGAGGAGGAAGAGATATCAGCTTAATGGAACGTCTCCTCACATTTGCACTCATAGAGGCACGTTCATGCGAGCGATTCAGATTATTATCTCTGCATATCTCTGACGAATCCCTGAAGGAGTTCTATCATGGCTTTATGGTATCAGAAGCAGGTCACTACAGACTATTCTTAGACCTTGCTAAAGAATATGGTGATGAAGCAATCGTCAAAAAAAGATGGCAAGAATACTTAGATTACGAAAAGACAATAATGGATGATCTCACACTACGTGGTGACAGGATGCATTAGAGATAATTATACATATGGCTCAAGACAACTACTGGAACCAAAGATATGTCAATAAAGAGACTGGCTGGGACATAGGCTACCCTTCTACTCCGATTAAAGAATACATAGATCAACTTACAGATAAGACAATAGATATTCTCGTACCTGGTGGAGGGAACTCATATGAAGCAGAGTACATCTACAAGCAAGGCTTCTCGAATGTTGTGGTAATAGACATAGCCTCTATACCTCTACAAAATATACAATCAAGAGTCCCTGACTTTCCCGCCAAACAGCTTATCAATGCTGATTTTTTTGATCACAAAGGATCATATGATCTGATTATTGAACAAACCTTTTTCTGTGCATTAGATCCAGCACTACGTAAGAACTGGTTGATACAAATGCACCAACTTCTCAAAACGAACGGCAAAGTCGTCGGACTTATGTTCGACAAGACATTCTCTACAGAAGGACCTCCTCATGGCGGATCAGAAGCAGAGTATCGTCAGTTATTTAAAGATACATTCGATATAGAGACTATGACTACAGCCTACAACTCCATACCATCAAGAGCAGGTACAGAACTGTTCGTCAAGCTGAGTAAGAAGAATTAATAACCTAATTTATCCAGCAACTGGATTATTGATCGTTTCTTTAGTCTGCATGCCTGAGAAGAAGTCACTCTCTGAGTCTTTACTTACCTTGATACCACCTTTATCACTTCTGATGATACGTGAGAACAGAGATAATTCATTATCGAATATAAACTTCAGCCAGAGCTTAGTCCATGACTCATGATACACCAATGTATTATAATACTCAGGAGCAATCTCTCTTATCTTAGGGAGATTATTCCATGGAACATATGAGAAATCATGATGCTCATTATGGTAGCCTACGTTAAAAGCAAGCTTATTCAACGGGCCATAGTAACTGTATGTCTCCTGAGGAGGAGCTATTAAGTAATGCTCTTGTATCCATCTTGCCCCTAATGGGTGTAGACCAATAGAGAAGAAAAATGAAAAAGCTAAATAAAGTATCGCCATAGGTCCTACAAGCATAAATAATACAATATCAAATGCTATAAGCGTACCTAAATTAATCCATACCCACTTACTCTGGAACTTTATCTCCTTGAGCCTTGGCGGTCTTAATCCTTGAAATACGGGAAACAATAAAAACCATAATGACTTACCTATGAAGTTAGAACCTATGATCTTAGCTTCCCAGTAACTTGCAAGATCTGCGTCTATATCGTGGTGACCTTGAAAAGCATGGTGTTTTAAGTGATATTTTCTAAATGATACAGAGCTTGGAAATCCATTAGCTAGGTCACACATTATGCCACCCCATAGATTGGCTAATCTACTCTTGAATACCATGTTGTGAGTAAATTCATGTATAAGAACAAATAAAGCATGGTTAGCAAAAGCTCCAAAACAGAACGCAGCTATCATGATCATCCACCATGATTGGTCTCTTAATATGAATGCTATACCTAACTGAGCAACTACCAGAAACAAGGCATAATAGAAGGTATTCACATTCCTACCCATGAGTTTTTTTATCTCCGGATATTTCTTAATTATCTCCTTAGTCCTCTGTATGTGAGGTTCTTCTAAATGCGAATGATGAAAGTCTGAGGTTGTATTGCCCATTTTTAATTTGATTATTATATGACAAAGCTAATAATTCCTGAATTTATGATTTGCATGATTATTGTAATGATTATACATTACATAGATAAAATATCTATTTCCTGCCCTTTGTAACAACAAAGAGATCAAACTGTTCTCGTTTTGTTAATTAATTATTTGACTACGTAGCTCTATAAAAATACAATAATCGTTTGTAATTCAATGATTTACACATATCTTGTATTTATAATAGAAAAACAATTGTTATAACAATGTCATTTCGGAATCATATTTTGATTTTTAAGTGGCGAGAAACCAGAAAATTATGGATTTACCTAAAGTGCTCATTATCGATGATAGAGAATTTGATAGAATTCTATACCAAGAATATCTTGGTGCTGCTAATTACAATTTTTCTGAATTAGAAGATGGTGAACATGTATTGAGCCATTTGTCTGAATTTATGCCAGATATTATTCTTTTAGATTGGCAGATGCCCAAAGTTGGTGGATTAGAAACCCTCAAAATCTTAAAAAAGAATAAAATATACAATGGTATCCCGATTATCATAATTACCGGCTTACAAGATGAGAATGTTCTAGAAGAAGCATTCGATTATGGCAGTATAGATTTTCTCAATAAGCCCGTAAGCAGAATAGAACTTACAGCAAGGGTGCATAGTGCTATCAAATTAAACGAAGCAACAAGAACATTACAACAACAGAAGCACGAATTATTAGAGCTTAATCAAATTATAAATACACAAAAGTCAGAACTCGAAAAATCGCTATCGTTGAAAAGTCAATTGATGGATTCTAATGCGGAAGAACATCAAAAAAACATTAACGAAGTAAAGAGAAAGTTAATGACTCTCGAGATAGACAATACCAAAGTGTCTAACCATATCAAAGCATTCCACTCATCACTAGAAGAATGTTACAATGAGCTTAGAGCTGAAAATAACGAGAGCCTTGTGTTACGTAAGTTAAGACAGCTTATGAGAAACGCTCAAAGCCTATCAATGGAGGACCAATCTTGGAGCGAATTCAAAGAAGTATTCGAGAGCCTAGATCATAAGTTCTTTGATAAACTTAATGAGCGTAATCCTAAGCTTACATCATTAGACCTCAAGCATTGTGCATATATCAAAATGAATCTGGATAACTATGAAGTAGCTAACATCTTCAATGTGGAGCTCAAAAGCTTACAGATGACACGATATAGATTAAAGAAAAAACTTGCTTTGGATAATGAAGAAAGCTTACGAGAGTTTTTGCTCAAAGTATAGTATCATATAATAATCTATTAGTTCAGCCCGAGATTCTTAGATATTGTAAAGTGGAAAGTACTTCCCTCATTTAAGACTGATTCTACCCATATCTTCCCGCTGTGCTGCTCTATTACTTTCTTGCATATGGACAACCCTATGCCTGTACCGGTATATCTGTTCTCACTATGCAGCTTCTTGAACATTAAGAATATCTTATCTAAGTATTCGTCTTCTATGCCTATACCATTATCGCTTACTACAAACTTATGATCGCTCTCAAGCTCTTCATAAGATATCTTGATATTAGGAATCTCACCTTTATTGACAAACTTAATTCCGTTAGTAATAAGATTCTGAAATACTTGTCTTAGCCTCGAAGTATCAGCCATAAGAGTAGGCATTGTAGTTACATCGAGGATTGACTTGCTTTCTTTGATGGTAGTATTTATATCTCTGAATAATTCTTTGAGTAACTTATTAACATCTACCTCTTCGAATACTACAGCCTGAGTATTAATACGAGAATAATCCAGAAGATCATCTATAAGTACCTGCATATTAGTAGATGCAGTGAGCACTATATCTACAAATCGCATATCTTTTTCATCTACCTTACTCGCTATATTTTTCTTAAGTAGCTGCATGAAACTAATGACTGACCTAATAGGTGCCTTTAGGTCATGAGAGGCGATATATGCAAAGTTCTCTAATTGTAAGTTAGAGTCTATGTACTTCTGCAGTTCGTTATTATTTACATTAAGGTCTAATATTTGTTTTTCTATAATTCTTTCTGATTTTTTCTTTTCTGTAATATCTAATAAATGTCTTATGATGTAGACTTTATCATTAACGAAGATGACATTCTGAGTAAGAAAAATATCGTAAACATTTGCACCATTTTTAGTTCTGATTTCTAAAGTGCCTCCTTTTCTATGGATAAGATCCTCAATAATGACCTTAGCCATTTCGAAGCTACTTATACCATTAGGTTGGATAGGAGTTAATATGTTTAACATCTCCTCTACCGAAGTAATTGTAGTCTTTATATCACCGATATATTTTGCTATTAATTCATTACGTACAACAATTTTATGCTTGTTCGTATTCTTCATGAATGCAGTTACATCGGAATTAAGAACATCTTTAGGATTCATATTATACTCTATAATATCGATACCCTCTGCAGAATCAGAAATTAGCTTTTCGTAGATAGCTGCTTTCTGCTTATTCTCCATAGAATTAAGATAAGATTTTGTAATATCCTTTACGACTATGTACGCAATAGCTTCTTCTTCTAATGACGGAAATATTGAGATCTCCACAAGTTTTTCATTCTTATGAGAATCATACAGCACGGAGGTTATTCTAACTGTTTCTCTCTTCTTAATTTGAGATAATAGTGATTCAAATTCTTCCCATATGTCTACATTTGGTAAGAACTTAGAAAACTTAGGCACCATATCTTTCTTAGATATATTAGAGACCTTATCTACACCATAGAATCTCAGAAAAGCATCATTATAGTCTAATAGGCTCCATGTGTCAAAATTATATACGAGAACTGAGTCATGCATATTCTTGAACAGTAGTTCGTAATTACCCATTGCTACTTCGAGATTCCTTTCTATCTCAACCTTCTCACTTACATCATTAAATGTGAATAAATATTCTAAATCTTGCTCCGTTTCTTTCTTGACTACGGATCCTAATCCTTCGGCATAGACAATACTGCCATCCTTATGGATAAGCCTTGCTGTAGAGATCGTGTTCTTTCCGACCTTCAAGTTATCTATATAATACTTAATAAGTTCCTTGTCTTCATCCATTATCAAATCTATGAGGAATTTGCCTTTGAGTTCTGACGGGCTATAACCCAATGTCCCGATGACACTCTTAGATATATCTAATATAGACCCGTCTCCATTACATCTGACGATTCCTGTAGGTACATTCTCTACTAATATCCTTAGCTGAGCTTCACTGACTTCTAGCTCCTGCTTACTTTGGGTTAATTCAGATATATCACTGCATACTTCTAAGCACCCTATGATAGTACCTTCATCATCTACCACAGGGGTGTACATGCTTTCTACTATTTTACCAGAACTATCTTTTCCGACGTACGATAATTTTTCGCCATTAAATATTTTTTCAAAATACACCTTATTCCACCTCATCAGAATTTCAGGCTCAATAATTACATTGAGATCATCTCCTACTACTGGACGCTTGCCACAGAACCTCTCAAAATCATCTTGAGCATTATTATTAATTGCTATCAATTTCATATCTGCATCTATTGCATAGATAGAATTGAAAGTACTATTAAGTACCGCTTTCAGTGTCGATAACTGCTGGCCTATCTTCTTATTAGTCAGTACACTCTCTGTGATATCTGTAGCACTTTCTGTAAATCCGACGACTTCATTATCATCATCAACAATAGGCAACAGTGCCATTCTCATATACACATCACGGTCATCAATGGTATAGTTAATAACCTCGTCTGACCTGAAGTCTGCTGATGGTAGCTCTATCTTTCTATTATACCAAAAAGATGACGGACTGGACGCTATCTTACTAATGTGCATACCTATCTCTAAGGTAATATCCATAAATTCTTGGTGTGTAGATTGCGCTTGCGCATTGAAGAACATTATTTCTAAATTATGATCATATGCAATATGACTAGATATGGATTGGTCTAGAATATTCTTGAATATCTGATTACTTCTCGCAACTTGAGCTTCTGTAGTTTTAAGTTTTGATATATCAAATATAAAAACCATATATCCTATAAATGCCTTATTGACATCATAGATGGGATTGCATGACTTTTTAGTATATATGACTTCAGTACCCGTTCCTACAGGTTCTTCAAATTCAATAAATTCTCCATTAGCTACCTTATCTAGATAGTTCTTCTTTATAAATACAAATGTATCTGTGCCCGAAAGATCTGCAAGTGTCTTACAATCACT
>CALLAG010000206.1 GCA_938002705.1 uncultured Saprospiraceae bacterium
CACTGCAACATTAAAAGAGTGTTTTGTGCCGAACTGCTCTATCTCTATGGCGTGATCAAGTAGCGGTAGTAACTCATCATTGAGACCTTCTACTTCATTACCTAAGAGTAAGTAGATATGCTTACCGTTAGTGTCAATATGAAGCTGATCTAACATAATAGAGTCATCTGTCTGCTCCACTCAGAGTATGAGACTATTACCATTAATAGAAGTAACATATTTTACTATATCAGGATGATACTCCCATTCTACAGATTCTGTAGCACCTATTGCAGCTTTGTTGATTTCCTTATGAGGTGGACGTGCAGTGATTCCTGTAAGGATGATCTTATGAAACCCCAGTCCATCACATGTCCTGAATATAGAACCTACATTAAATGCCGATCTTATATTATCTAACACGACAGTGACAGGCAACTTATCAGCTGCTTTGTAATCTTCGAGATTTAATCTATTGAGCTCATCGAGTTTAAGCTTTCTCATTGGATAACTTGTATTTCAATGCAGCTTTGACGAATGCTACGAAAAGAGGATGTGGCTTTTCTACAGTAGATTTTAGCTCTGGATGGAACTGTACACCTACGAAAAATGGGTGATCTTCTAATTCTACTATCTCTACAAGTTCATTATCAGGATTGATACCAGATATAATCATACCGTTCTTGATAAGATCCTTCTTGTAGGCATTATTGAATTCGTATCTATGACGGTGTCTTTCGCTGATCTCCGTTTTACTGTAGGCTTTATGGACGATAGTACTTTTTTCTATTTTACATTTATAACTTCCTAATCGCATCGTGCCTCCCATATTAGTGATATTCTCCTGATCTGGAAGAAGATGTATGACAGGATTCTTAGCTTTGGGTTTGACCTCAGTAGAGTGAGCACTTTTGAGCTTAAGGACATTCCTTGCGAATTCCACTACAGCACATTGCATCCCCAGGCATATCCCGAAGAACGGAATCCCATTCTCACGAGCATACTTGATGGCTTCAATCTTACCCTCTACCCCACGTTCTCCAAAACCAGGTGCTACGAGCATTCCATCAAAGTCTTGCAGATATTTCTCAGGATCATTATTTTCCAGCACTTGAGAGTGTATGGGTACTACATCTACTTTGCACTCATTATGTGCACCAGAATGTGTAAATGACTCGTATATAGACTTATAGGCATCTGGTAGCTCATTATATTTCCCGATAAGGGCTATCCTCACTCTCTCAGATGGATTCTTCAGCTTCCATAGGAATGCTTTCCATGCTTCTAACTCAGGCGTATTACTTGTCTTAAGTTTGAGTTTCTTAAGTACACGTATGTCTAATTTTTCCTTAAGCATAAGGAGCGGCACATCATATATCGTATCCGCATCTATAGCTTCTATAACCGACTTATAGTCTACATTACAGAATAGTGACAGCTTCTGCTTAAGCTCCTTAGATAATGTATGTTCTGTCCTACATATCAGTACATCAGGCTGTATACCTGCTTGTAGTAATTCCTTGACAGCATGTTGTGTAGGCTTCGTTTTTAGCTCTTTAGCAGCTGATAGATATGGTATCAATGTCAGATGCACACAGATACAGTTATTATCCCCCAGCTCTCTCTTGAGTTGCCTGATCGCTTCTAGATATGGTAGCGACTCTATATCACCTACGGTACCCCCTATCTCTTTGATGATGATATCATAATCATATTTCTCAGCAAGTAAGACGACTCTGCGCTTAATCTCATCCGTGATATGAGGTATGACCTGCACTGTCTTACCTAAGTATGCTCCTTCTCTTTCTTTATTAATAACCGTCTGATAGATACGGCCAGTTGTGACATTATTATCCTGAGATGTGGGTGTATTGAGAAATCGCTCATAGTGACCTAAATCAAGGTCTGTCTCGGCGCCATCGTCTGTGACATAACATTCGCCATGTTCGTAGGGGTTAAGCGTTCCAGGATCTATGTTGATATAAGGATCCAGTTTCTGGATCGTTACCTTATAATTACGCTCTTGTAGGAGTTTAGCAAGTGAAGCTGCGATAATACCTTTTCCAAGAGAAGAGGTTACCCCACCCGTAACAAATATGTATTTAGTCATGATAATTAGCCTTAGATAGTTACGGGATACAAAGGTACAGAATATATATTTTGTGGCTTACTGGAACTATAAAATAAAATCAGATTCCATACGTGGTCAATGTAACATTAGCTTAAGATGATTCACATAAAGTTAATACCGCCTTGATATTCAGGTGATAAATGGCCACTATTTTTGATACATAATGAAAAATAAATATCAAATAAAATTATCTGATGAGCCAAAAGAGATTCTTCTTAGTACTAATAATACTCGCGATCACAGTACCATACAGAATGATACAAATAACATGGATAATCACAGCATACAAACTAAAAATTATCACCGACAAACCTACCGAGCTTATAACGCAGTGATGAGATTCAAAAAATGCAATGATCTAAATATAAGCTCATAGTGATAAAGCTAACAACATCGATAGCAGTATATAATATCCTACCGTAAATCATACACTTATCAAAGTGTAAGGAGCATCTTACCAAAATCAATTAATATATAAATACAAAAAATACCAAAAAGCTATACTGAGCAGTGCTTAAAGTACTATTGGTAGTTTATATAACATTAATGAAGTATAGAACACTATACTGATAGTGATATACTAAATATCTAAATTGGTATTACATTTATACCATGAGTAATAGTATAGAGCAAATTCTTAATGACACTTATGGATACAGTAGCTTTAGATTAGAGCAGAAGAAAGTTATAGAACATGTCTTAGCTGGTCATGATGCTCTCGTTATTATGCCCACTGGTGGAGGCAAATCCATCTGCTATCAGATACCTGCGATCGCCTCAGAAGGATTGGCCATAGTTGTATCACCACTTATTGCACTTATGAATGATCAAGTCAATGCCCTCAAAACTCTAGGCGTCAGTGCAAGAACGATACATAGTAATATCTCTCTCGAAGAAAAGAGAGCTATCAATGAAGAGATAGAAAGCGGAACACTGAAACTCCTATACGTATCTCCTGAAAAACTGATATCTCCCAATTTTATACAGTATCTTAATACGAGACCCATCTCGCTTATAGCGATAGACGAAGCCCACTGTGTGTCTGTATGGGGTAATGATTTCAGGCCAGACTATGTTGCACTTAAGGTACTTAAGTCTTCATTTCCTAATATTCCGATAATAGCACTTACCGCAACAGCGGATGCATCTACACAAGAGGACATTAAGCAACAGCTACAATTTCCGCATGCTAAGACATTCATCAGTAGTTTTGAGAGAGGTAATATTACCGTAGAGTCGCGACCTGGACAGCAGAGAATACAGCAAATCATCAACTGGGTACATCAACGCAAAGGACAAGCCGGCATCGTCTATTGCTTAAGTAGGAAAAGTACCGAGTCCGTAGCAGACAAGCTAAAAGCTCAAGGCTTTAAAGCTGCTAACTATCACGCAGGTATGGATAGTACAGATAGAGACAGAGTACAGAAAGAATTTACTGATGACAAGATAGATATCGTCTGTGCCACCATAGCATTCGGCATGGGTATAGACAAGCCCAACATCAGGTACGTCATACACTATTCTATGCCCAAAAACATAGAGGCATACTATCAAGAGATAGGTCGTGCTGGTAGAGATGGTGAACAATCAGAGGCATTGCTATTCTATAGCTGGGGTGACTTCCTGAACCTACAACGATTTATCAATGAGAGTCAAAGTAATCAAATATTTAAAGAGGTACAGACAGCTAAGCTGGAAAGAATGTGGGCTTACGCCAATGCTAAAAACTGCCGAACGAACTTCGTTCTCAACTACTTTGGAGAATACAAGAATGAGCCTTGCAACCACTGTGATAATTGCAAGAATCCACCAAAGTTTATCGATGGAACAACTTATGCCAAGATGCTCATATCGGGCATCATAAGAACTAACCAGAGACTCAGCATGCCTCTACTCATAGATATGCTCAGAGGCTCATCTCGACAAGAGGTCATTCAGTTAGGATTAGATAAAATAAAAACCTACGGTGTAGGCAGAGAGGTGCCACAACTACACTGGACGCAATACATCACACAACTGATTAACCAAGGTATCGTTATGCTGGACTTCTCTGATGGATCAAGGCTTAAGATAACTCCTCTCTCAGAGCAAGTTCTAAAAGGAGAAATGGAAATCCAACTTGCAGAATACGAGAAATTTGACCCAAAGAATCAGAAGAAAACTAAAGTAGAAAAAATACAAGTTGATCTCAGCGACATGGACAATCTACTATTCAAAAGACTCAAGGTGTGGCGAGCACAAATGGCTGCAGAGAAGGACGTACCTGCCTTCGTCATATTCCATGATAAGACACTGAAGCAAATAGCTTCTCTTAAGCCGAAAGACAATACGGAGCTGATAAGAGTAGAAGGTATAGGTAAACAAAAGCTGGCTGATTATGGTGGTGATATACTTCGGATAATAAGTGAGCATTAAACTTAAAATTTCTGTTGGCGCCCTCGCCTACAGATTCACATCACTACGAATAGGCTTCCTGAACACGACACCTGCCCTTTTTGTCAGAACCTTGATTTTCTTGATTCTATGATTGTCATGATGTGGGATTATTAAACTACAGAATCTTGATTTTATTTACGACGTAGAAGGCAGCTCTTCTTAGCCGTATCTTCATTCTATATAGAACGAGGTTTCTGTAGGCGTCCCCGCCGACAGATTCACATCACTACGAATAAATCTCCAGAACACGACACCCAC
>CALLAG010000207.1 GCA_938002705.1 uncultured Saprospiraceae bacterium
TCTAATCTTAAAAATACTTCTGGGAATCCCGCCCATTCAGTTTGCTTAATAGTGAGCTCCTTAAGTAATTCTATTTCTTCATTTTCGTCAGACTTGTAGATGAGCATCTTAGATTGTCCTACATCATTAAATTGTTGGTAGGGGATATAATAATTATTGTTATCCTGTCTTATGATATTAAATGTTTGGTGTACTCTTATATCATGTCCGTTGTTATCAGGATCTAAATTATAGAGCAAATTAAATTCTCTATCAAAATAAAGGTAAAATGGATCACACCAACTACATACAGAATTAAACCCCTTACATCCCCGTATCATTATATAATCATCAGTAACTTGACTCAGCACTAACTGTGTAAATTCTCCCAAACCCAAAGTCATCAGATCCACAGATCTTATTTCATTAAAGTCTTCATCAAACTCTGTAAGTAAGGCATCAAAGCTGAGGTCTACATCTGGCAGTGGTGCATATTGTTCTATGTAAAAATGATGGCCATCTTCAGTAAGTGCAAACTGAGGACCACACCTGCTAAAAACTCTATCAAATATAGATCTATCACTAAATCTGCCAGTATAAATTGTATCAGGCCCAGATATTAAATGACCAAGTGTGTCAATTACTGTTTTGGTGAGATAGACCCCTTTACCTTCTGTAAATCCTGTAATGTCTGAATAAACATCAATTCTATCTTCGAAGAAATAATTTTCAGTATACCATACTAATTCTCTTTTGAGTGTATCACTATTTTCTGGAGTGTAAGTATATAATAACTCACCTGTATCTAAGTCGTAGATGCGTTTATTATAGATTCCGCTTCTCCCGCTAAATCTTACATAATTTGTGGATAAGCTATCTGCAATACTCTCTCTTACTCCATGAAGTATTAATTTATCTACTACAACTTGAGCCTCCAATACACCTTCTCGGTAAGGCACTGTTCTTACATCATGCGTTTGCTGCCAAATCAAATCTCCTGTCTTTAGATCAACTTTCTCGATTAAAACTCCAGAAGCTTCATGATCTATTTTACTTTGAGTTAGAGAATACAAATAATCTCCATGAACAAATGAGCCACCATCGAAAGATAAGTGCTCCGTGCCGTCCGGATAAAACGTTTGATAAACGCCACAACTATCCTCATATCCTATAATTGTACTATCTATAGATAGATGAGTCCACACTGGCGTCAGTTCTTCAAACTCCATAGGTACATATTCACATGGTGTAGGATTAACTGGAGTAATACTGATAATTTCGTCAGGCAAGTCTATCTCAGGGCAATTTGCGTACTGTGCTGAAATGCCTTTAACTATGAATAATAGTATGACTATGTAGGTTATTTGTTTCATCGGAAGTATATTATATTCATATTACATCTTAACAAATCGCTTAATAACTCTTCTTCCATTATCATCTTCTAAGATCATCATGTAACTGCCTTGACCTAAAGTGGATACATCCACATCATGCTGATATGCTCTTGATATCTCTTGCGAGCTATGCAATCTTCCATGTATATCATGAATATATAGCCGCCCTTGCAAAAGCACCTCTGACTTAATAGAAAGTATATCTGATACAGGATTAGGCGATAGTACGATATCTGGAAGCTGATCAGATACATCACTCACATCTGATATGAGTTCTATATCTTCTTCAGCAAATCTAAACCACTCTGGATGCCATGATCCTTTGTCTCCATCTATGAGACATGAGTGTGTTATTTTCATAAGGAAGTCTCCATTATCTAATCTTAAAAATACTTCTGGGAATCCCGCCCATTCAGTTTGCTTAATAGTGAGCTCCTTAAGTAATTCTATTTCTTCATTTTCGTCAGACTTGTAGATGAGCATCTTAGATTGTCCTACATCATTAAATTGTTGGTATGGGATATAATAATTATTGTTATCCTGTCTTATGATATTAAATGTTTGGTGTACTCTTATATCATGTCCGTTGTTATCAGGATCTAAATTATAGAGCAAATTAAATTCTCTATCAAAATAAAGATAAAATGGATCACAAAAACTACAGACCGAATTAAATCCCTTGCAACCACTTACCATGATATAATCTTCAGTAGCTTGCCTTAGTACTAATTGTGTAAACTCTCCTAAGCCTAAAGTCATCAGATCCACAGATCTTATCTCATTAAAGTCTTCATCAAACTCTGTAAGTATGGCTTCAAAGCTGAGGTCTACACCTGGAAGAGGTGCATATTGTTCTATATATATATGATGGCCTTCATCCGTAAGTACATATTGAGGACCGCATGCACCTACTCGATCGAATATAGACCTATCACTAAACCGTCCTGTATAGATGGTGTCAGGTCCAGATATTAAATGACCAAGCGTATCTATAATCGTTTTTGTCAGATAAAACCCTTTACCGTCTGAGAATCCTACAATATCACTATAAACTTCTATTCTATCTTCAAATAAATAATTTTCATTATACCAGAACAATCCAGTCTTGAGCGTATCGATATCTTCAGGAGTATAATAATACAATAACTCGCCTGATTCTAAATCGTAGACACGCTTACAATAGATTCCAGACCTACCACTAAATCTTACATAAGTTGTAGACAAGCTATCAGCAATATTTTCTCTCACACCATATAGGATAAACTCATCATCTGTCACTTCAGCTTTAATTACACCCTCACGATAAGGTTCTGTTCTGACATCATGTGTAATCTGCCAGATCAGTTCTCCTGTAATTAGATCAACTTTATCAACTATAACTCCCGATGCTTCTCTATCTATCTCACTCATCGTTAAAGCATACAGATAGTCACCATTTACAAATGATCCACCATCAAAAGATAAGTGTTCCATTCCATCAGGATAAAACTTCTGATACAAGCCACATGAGTCATTGTAACCAATAATTGTACTATCAATTGTAAGGTGGTTCCAAATGGGTGTAATGTTCTCAAACTCAAGTGGTATATAATTACAAGGCAACATAGTATCAGGAGTTATACTTATTATTCCATCAGGCAATTCTATCTCTGGACAGTCTACATATTGGGCTGATACTATCTGAGCTGAGAAGAGTGTAACAAAAACATAGAGAAATACCTTCATATAGAATGATTTACAATGATTTAGAATAAATTGGGAGAACAGTTTCGTTCTCCCAAAAAAGATTATTAATCTTGGCACCTTTCTGCGATACAACCACCTCTTAGACCTTGAATTTGACAACCATTCGTATATGTACCAGTGCATTCTCCGGCAACTGTTTCTGTAAGAGCACCAATTTCTATAGGGTTTTGCCCTAAAGGCTTACACCACTGACTTTTCTCTATACAACAACCAGTTGCAAATTCCGAACAAGATATATAGACAACGTAATTGGTACCAAATTCAGAAAATTCATTTGATTCACAGACTTCTATACAGCTCGCTTTAAAATAGACCGCCTGTGTAGCTAATATCGAAGAACATGGACCAACATCATCTGCAATATCCGACATATAGAAATCGACAAATCTATCATATGCTAAATCCAAATCTTCTAAAGTAAATACACAATTGGGATCAGTAGGAGCTATTTGATTCTCCTCAAAATTATAAGTTACTTGACCCGAAGTAACACATTTCGTTATATCCATCGTAACCTCGAATTGACACGGTAGCAAACTTGAATTAATAATAATAGGATCCGAAGAAAGTAGTACGCAGTCATCTCCCGTAGGTACACATGACTCACCTCCCCGAGTTTCCAAAGATATTTTTTCGTTTTCGACAAATACTTCAGAAACAGATGACTCCATATCAACACTACAAGACCATAGCATAACAAATGCAAATAGATATAATAGATTACTAAAATACGGAATACGGAATACAGAATACGGAATTTTGTTTTTATGATGTAACATAATAATTGGTTATGATGTCTGGCGACATCGGTTATTAAAAAGAAAATATTTCTATCTATTAACCAAGAACTTTAATCAATTATCACAAGATCAAATTACTGTAGGGAAGTGTTCGAGGTTTTCAATATTGTTAAGGGTTACTAAATATAAAGAAAATATTTAATATATCAATGTTTGATCTTGATTTTAGTATCTGTGGATTAGTTATAATAAGCCATAGAAAACCATCCAGCTTAACTAAGAGGCCGCTGGTGGAAATCTCCAGTAGATTTAAGGTTTCTCATTAGGATAAGAGCACTTATTAAACCTATGTTTAACAAGCTGAAGATCTCCGCCAGAGGCGGACAGGCTTCGGCTTGTTCCTCACTCGAAATGAAAAAGAAAGGTGGAATTACCTTGACCACATAATAAATCCTAAACCTGATATTTCTATTCCCTTAGAGCAATAGGATAATTGCCACCTCTAAAATATGCTCTCTTAAGTTGTCGGCTGAGCTTGTCTTTTTTGATAGCTTTTCTAAAGTAAGAAATAGCATCTTCACCAGCAATCAATTCTGGAAGATCGTAATTCAATTGGGATATAATATCGGAGATGTTGCTCTTAGTCCCATCTATATTACATGAGATTAATTTTAGTCCACTTAAGATAAGACTTTGATTCTTTGATGATAACTTATAGAAGCGGCCTATGCTATCGGGTTTGATAGCATCCGTCTCATTGTGTTGCCATCCTTTCATAGAGATCACACCTTTTGGTTGATCATCAGCATCCAGCATTGTAGATTCAAGTGTGAGGCCCAAGAAATCCATTAGTGAAGTGAGTGATGATTTAGGTCTTTGAGTTAAGTCTTCGTACTTGATTAGATAGGCTCTATCAACATCCTTAAGTTTCAATGCTTTAGTTGTATTGAGCAGATAGACTGCGATGGCATTATAGACATCCATTCCTCTATTGACTAACGATCCTATACAATCCAATGGATGGCGAGTTATATGGATAACTTTAGAATCTGGTATATGATCTAAAAATAATTTAAGTGTAAATGCATTAGAAGGAGTCTTCTCAGCCCAGATAGTCTTAGCATGATGATCCAATGCTTTGGCATAGAATTGATGACTGAATTCTGCCATGGACTTAGAATTATTTATAACTTTTATAAAATCATTCTTGCTGAGCATATATTCTGGTTCTATATCTATAGAACGGTAATGATGCCATCCTGCATTTAGTAGTCCGTTCAATGATCCAGCGGTAAGCTTTGACTTATACTTAGACCAATCCAAGTATAGCTCCTCCTTAGAGAATATCGACGTCTCAGAACCACAGAATATATGAGAATGCCTGTCCAATACCCTCCTAAGCATCGAACTTCCAGTACTGGGACTACCTCCTATCAATATCGCCATGAGAGCAAGGTAAGCTTAATCAAAAAACAATTATCTGAGAATAGACTAATTTTATAAAAAAATAATAAGATTTTGAGTACAACATTTCCATTCAAGCACGAGACTTTTCAATCTATCAAGGATTTGCCCTCTGATATACAGTCTCTGATGCTGAGAGCTGAAGAACAGCTGGATTACGCCTATGCCCCCTACTCTAACTTCTATGTAGGCTCAGCACTATCATTAGAAAGTGGAGAGATATATACAGGTTGTAATCAGGAGAATGCCTCTTATCCATTGTGTATGTGTTCTGAGCGGGTCGCTCTATATAATGTAGGGACTACACATAAGACATTTAAGATAACAGCGCTTGCTATTACAGCCTATAATCCTAAGAAAGAGCTCACAGAACCATGTATGCCCTGCGGTGCATGCAGGCAAGTCATCCAAGAGTTTGAGCATAGACAGGGTGCTCCTATCCCTCTCTATCTCGCATCCAAGGGCCATTATATCATCAGATTAGATGGAATCACAGAGCTACTGCCAGTTGGTTTTTCTATTGATCATTTACTTTAGATCAGATATAGTTTATAATCTATTCTCTATTTATAACTTTGCACAAACAATATAACTATGAACTTCATTGAGGAAATGCAGTGGCGAGGAATGCTCCATGATATGACACCTGGAGCTAAAGAGGCAACTGAGAAAGGCATGTGTACTGCATATATAGGATTTGATCCTACTGCACCATCACTGACTATAGGTAACTACGTACAAGTCATGGTACTCGATCTATGGCAGCGATCAGGTCATAAGCCCGTCGTCCTCATGGGAGGCGCTACAGGTAGGATAGGTGACCCTTCCGGGAAAGATCAGGAAAGACAACTGAAGTCTTACGAAGAATTGGATAAGAACCTCAACCATCAAGTCGCTCAGATGAAGCAGTTTCTTAATTTTGGTGATAGTGGTAATGGAGCACTTCTGCGTAACAATATAGACTTCTACAAAGATATGGACGTCCTCACTTTTCTCAGAAAAGTAGGAAAGACATTGACCGTCAATTATATGATGTCCAAGGACTCTGTCAAGAATAGATTGGAGACTGGTTTGTCATTTACAGAATTTAGTTATCAGCTATTACAGGCATATGACTTCCAGTGCTTATACGAGCAAGACAACTGTACATTTCAGATGGGTGGTTCTGACCAATGGGGTAATATAACATCTGGTACAGAATTCATAAGAAAGAATCTGGAGCATGCTAAAGCTTATGCAGTAACGAGTAACCTGATCACTAAGTCCGACGGTAAGAAATTCGGAAAATCAGAGAAAGGTAATCTCTGGATGGATGCTGAGATGACATCACCATACCAGTTCTACCAGTTCTGGATTAATGCTGATGATGCTGATATTCATAAGTTTACGAGGATATTTACACTTAAGGAAAGATCTGAGATAGAGACTATGGAGAAAGATCTTGCTGATGACCTAAGACAACAGAAAGTCCTACTCGCAGAAGAGCTAACGCAACGAATACATGGGCAGGATAATTTCCAATCCGTCAAAGATGTATCCGAGATACTATTCAATAAGAAACTGGATGAGGCGTCACTTAAGGCTATGAAGACAACAACATTAGCTATGGTAGGTGCTGAAGTACCGAGTTATACGATAGACAAAAGTGTGATGACTTCTGATCTCAAGTTAGAAACTTTACTCACAGAACATTGTGATATATTCTCGTCATTAAGCGAATGCCGTAGAGCGATCAAAGGCAACGCCGTAAGTATCAATAAGACTAAAGTAGCAGATGCTAATAGAGCAATAGTTGCATCTGATCTATTACAAGACAGCTATCTGCTTATAGAGAATGGGAAGAAGAATAAGTTTATGATAAGAATAAGTTAGACAAAAAATATAAATATTCCATTAGTTAAATCTACATATAATATTGAAACATGAATTCAGAACTATACAACCAATTAAAAGGACTTGCTGATAAGGTAAAATTACTCAAGGATAAAATTGAAACTGAGGAATCAACAAAACATGCTTTCACATTACCATTTATCAATATATTGGGCTACGACGCGTTCAATCCTTTAGAAGTAGTACCTGAATTTACTGCAGACTTAGGTTTAAAAAAAGGAGAAAAAGTAGATTATGCTATATTTCAAGATGGTGAGCCGATTCTAATAATAGAGTGTAAAAATTGGAAAGAAAATCTCAATGTTCATGATTCTCAATTATTTAGATATTTTCACGTTACTAAAACCAGATTTGCTCTACTAACTAATGGAATAATTTATAAGTTTTACAGTGATTTAGTTGAAACTAATAAAATGGATTTAAAACCATTTTTAGAGTTCGATATCACAAAATTAAAAGAGAACACCTCTAAGGAAATTGAAAAATTCCACAAGTCAAATTTTGACGTTGCCAAAATCGTAGATAACGCAAGTACACTTAAATATACAAGGGAGTTAAAGACAATTATTGAGCAGGAACTTGCCCATCCATCTAAAGAATTTGTCAAATTATTAGCTGACAGAACTTACAATGGAAGAATGACATCTAAAGTAGTTGAAGAATTTACAGAAATAGTAACCTTAGCATTTAACCAGATAATAGGCGAAAGAGTTAACGACCGTCTCAATGCAGCTCTTAATAAAGAGCAAGAGAAACAGTCAGAGCAAGAAGTAAAGATAGAGATAGAGGAAAGTAAGATTATTACAACTAATGAAGAATTAGAAGGCTATCAAATAGTTTTGGCGATTTTAAGACGGAAAATAAGTAAATCTCGTGTTACACATCGAGATACTCAATCATATTTTGGAATTCTGTTTGATGATAATAATCGGAAACCAATTTGCAGGCTTCATTTAAATGGAAGTACAAAATATTTAGGTCTCTTTAATAACGAGAAAATTGAAGAAAAAATAAAAATAGAGTCGATTG
>CALLAG010000208.1 GCA_938002705.1 uncultured Saprospiraceae bacterium
GGCACGGAAACTGGATGTTCTGATATATGGCCTACTGATATAGAAATTATTATCGAAAGACCAGAAGCAACAATCGTAAGCTTTGAGAACGATTTTTGCCAAGAGAATATGGGAGAAGCTATCATCCAAGTGAGTGGTGGCTTGGCGCCATATACCATAGATTGGCATTCAGAGGATGGAACTCACTCTGGAACAACAACCCTTAATAATGCAGGTCAAGTAACTATCGATGGACTTATAGGAGGACACACCTATTGCTTCACGGTGACAGATATGAACGGCTGTAGTAATAATTAATAAAATACAGTGATTATAATCACTACCTAATAAATACCATTAATTCACCCTTTTAATAAAAACTAATATGAAATAAATTTATGTAATGCAGGCTTTAAAAGAAAGCCTATAATATTTAAGGTATGTTTAAATTAAAGTATTTACTGATATTCAGTTTAATCTTACTCGGAGGCTCTATGTATGCACAGGAGATCTGCGATAATGGGATAGACGATGACAACGACGGTATGATCGATATCAATGATAGCGATTGTGAGTGTCTGGGTTCTATACCCTACGAATTAATTTTCGGTTCTATATGCCGTAACAACTTACGCCTAATTGTAGATGATACAGATGCACTCAGCATTCAATGGTATCATAACGGTATCGCAATAGAAGGTGAAGTTTTTGATAGAATCAACCTACAAGAAACAATACCTGATGTAGAAGGTACATATATGGCCATGGTTACTTATCCCGACGGATGCTACCTATCCGAACCATACGAAGTCATTATTCATCTTTATGAAGTTTATCTTGGTGAAGAGATTATCTGTGATGGAGAATCTATCATGTTCGGTAATTTCTCAATATCAACAGCAGGATTCTTTCAAAATAATGCCCCTGCAGTTAATGGTTGTGATAGTATCACAAGTCTTGACGTTATAGTAGAGCAACCTGAGTTATACCTTGATTCAGTAAGCATATGTCAGGGAGAAACTTATGACTGGGATGGTATGCTACTTACTCAGGAAGGTGTCTACGAGAGCACTTACCCCTCAGCAGGTTGTGATAGTATTGTATCACTAACGTTATCATATGTAGATAATATACAAGCTGATGTATCAGCTACAATATGCCAAGGTGATATCTATTCACTACATGACTTGACAGCTGAAGTATCTGGACAGTATCAAGCCCTATACAGTAACCCAATGGGCTGTGATACATTATTTAATGTCAATCTTACAGTATTAGAAACATCAGAATCTTTTATGGTAGAATCTATTTGTGATAGAGATACATTCAGGTTCTTAGATATAGAAGAGAGCACTTCCGGCCTTTATACTACAACCCTAACTAATGCCGTAGGTTGCGATAGCGTTATTACTGTAGAACTTACCGTACTAGAACAAAAAACCAACAACATAGTCGCTTCCATCTGCGAAGGTCAGACTTATACCTTGTTAGATATATCAGAAACTACTGCAGGAACTTACACGACTATCATACCTGCATCTAATGGTTGCGATAGTCTCATCACAGTAGAGCTATCTATAGGACAAGAGGTACTCATACAATTAGAAGAAAATATATGTGAAGGTGATACTTACGCTATCTACGATATCATAGCTGACCAAAGCGGCATCTATGAGACAAGAGTACTATCAGGAGGCGCATGTGACACCTTAATTAGCTTAACGCTAAATGTTAATGAACCTACTACTTACTATTCAGAAGAGGTAATATGCGAAGGAAACACATTTATATTAGATGGCATTAATACAACCGTATCAGGAATATATGAAGATGTACTTACTAATGTAAATGGCTGTGACAGTCTTATCACCATAGATCTATCAGTCATTCCTAAATCGAATACTGTACTACAAGAACAAATCTGTGAGGGTGATACGTACAGCTTACATGATATCACTGCTGACGCAGCAGGTACATACGAGACAATCTTAACTAACGAATACGGATGTGACAGTATCGTAACTGTAGAATTAGATATCGAGTTAATGCCAAGATCAACGATATATAAGACAATATGTGAAGGAGAAGAATTCAGTTATAGAGATATCGTAGCTAATGAATCTGGAATCTACGAGACAAGATTTAGCAACACCGGTTCTTGTGATAGTATCGTCACAGTTGAGCTTACAGTTAATCTTCCTGCTGATGGTATATCATTAGGAGAAGATATGACAATTAACTTAGGGCAGACTATAGACATTATTCCAGAATTTATCGGTGATGGTATAACTCAGATGATGTGGATAGATGAGAACGGAGAAGTCATTAGTCAAGAGAATGAGCTATTAGATATTAAGCCTACTAAGAATACTTTCTACGAAGTATCAGCGATAGATGCTAATGGTTGTGACACTTATGATATTATATTCATAGAAGTAGAAATCAACATAGAAATCTATATACCAAATGTATTCTCACCGGATATGAATAATGAAGAATCTAAATTTACAGTAAGTTATAATGAGGCTGTTAAAGGTGTCAATAGTGTACAGATCTATGATAGATGGGGTAGATTAGTTTTTAATCTCGAAAACGGTGATAGTTATGGCTATGAAGGATGGGATGGAACTCAGAATGGCAAGCTCCTCGAAAATGGAGTGTACACATACATGATCGTATTCGATATCTTAGACGACTCTCAAGTCAAAAAAGCTGGATCTGTAACAAAATTATAATATGAAGGGTACTTCTATTTACTGCCTCTTGAGTTGAAAGTAGAATAGAATGGACATAGACAAGGCGAGAAGAGGGATCATAGCCTTCGCTAAATGACTGATGAACAACGCAGTATATGTTGTTCATTATATTCGCTTAAGAAAATTTCAATTTTCTGTTCAGCCAAGAATGTAGTAGATAGAGATACCCTCAAATAATTACCTGATTATAAAGAAGCATACATACCTTAATAAAGTGCTGCATCCCATAAGCGGATGCAGCCTTTTTTTGTATAATGTAATCAAACTAAGTTGAGCATAATACATAGTGTTGTTTACCAAACTCTAAAATAGTTTAAGCATCTATCGATTAATTGATTTATTTATATAACCTATAATAGTCTAGATAAATAAATATATAAATTCGAATAATGAAAAGATCCTATACTATAGTGGTTTTTATATTTCTATCGGCACTAAGCAGTTACTCTCAATCACAATGGCAAAATCATACAGGTATAAATTATATAAGTGAAGTAGAATCAGGAGGAAAAGTTACCTATGTCTGTGACAGAGGTGGTCTATTAGCTTACGATTTAGAATTTGGTACAGAACGTAAATTTACATCAGGCAATTCTGGCCTAAGGGGGGCAGGAAGTAAAGAGATCGAAATTAATGATGACGGTACAATGTGGATTGCTCCATATCGAGGAGGTCTCAGTTACTTTGATGGCAAAAAATTCCAACATTTTTATCATATAAATACTGGTGACACCCTAATTTCTGTCAATGATTTAGTAGCATATAATAATCAAGTTTTCTTTAGGTCACCTGGGTATAACTATGATTTACATGTAAACGGAGAACTCTATTCTTATGATGGAAAACAATTTAAGGATCATAGTGGAACTGAATTAGGCAATGCTTCTCATGTAGCTTATGATCCTAACGGTATTTTATATGCAATAATTGACGGTCAGCTGTTCTTATACGAAGGTGATCACTTGGAGTATGTATCTGAAATATCAGGCATAGGACCCAATAATAATATTGAAAACACAAAGTATCATATTGATCGATTAGGCAGACATTGGGTTGCTTCATCTTCAAGAATCAGCATGTACGATGGCTCATCATGGTATGAAATCTTACATTCTACAGATGTCAATAAAATTATCGAAACCGATGATGGTAAAATCAACATAATATTCCGACAACACTACGGAATAATCGAAGATGATCTTACCTTAAATGAAATTTTTATTGATATTAGCTCGATCCCTAATGCTTTTAATAGCCTACCCAGAATTGTCAACATAGATAATGATAGTGGAATTTGGTTTATGACTTACAGTGCTGTTGATGAACCATTTTTATATAGGTATTATCAAGGCGAATTTACCAGCTATGCTCAGAATAAGGAGGGGTCATTTACAGAAGGACTACCTTCAAGCCTTGCTATTGGTTGTAATGGATATGTTTATTCTGGAAGAAGAGCTTTAGAAAAATACGATGGAAACAATTGGCAAAAGATCGGATTTGGGGATGATGAAGATTTTAATGTACAAGGATTATTTGTAAATCCTTACACTTGTGACTTATGGATAACCTATCATAATTCTGATGTAAATTACATTTACAAATTAGATAATGATACTCTTATAAAGTTTCCATTAAAAACAAACTCCATCAGACATTTGTCTTTTGATATGTCAGGGAATATTTATATTTCAAGCTACAATGGATTATTGATTGTAGATACAGATGATAATCAGACTTTATATGATGCAACTAACTCACCTTTAAAAATTGCAAATTCTTGTCACTATGCTTCTGACTCAACACTCTGGGTTACAGGCGAAAATACACTTGGGAGCAAGATCCTAGCAAGTTATAAAAATGGCGAATGGGATACATTTTCATCTTCCAATTCTCCAATCGATAACCATCTATGGAAGATTAATGAGGACTCAAAAGGCAACATTTGGGTTAGTAAAAAAGAGGGTATTCTAATGTATGACGGCATGACTTGGCATCAGTTTCCAATAGACGTAATAGAAGGAAACTTTCATGGTGTGTCAGATATTAAGGAAGATGCTTATGGAAATTTTTGGATTGCAACAACCAATAGTGGCATACTTTACTGGGATGGATATGACTATATTAATTATGATGTATACAATTCTGGGATAAATCATTACTCTATTTTAGATCTTGAAATTGACTCAGAAGGGAATCTTTGGATGCGAGATCCATACAGCATAACTAAGTTAACAACGAATAATGTATTACAATCTAATTTTGCTAAAGGCAAAGTCTTTTATGATGCTAATAGAGATGGCGTAAGGCAACCAGAAGAAGTCTTTATAGAAGGGGTTAAGGTAGATTTATTACCTAATTATGAAACAGCAATTACTAATTCGTTTGGAGCATTTTCTTTTTATAATTTAGAAGATTCTGTTACTTATAATATTCAAATAGATGAAGATGAGTGGAATGTCTCCACAGGAAATTTGACAAGTTTTAATTTCTTACAGGGTCAAATTTATACAGGGATAGAGATAGGCATTTACAAGGAAAATTATATATCTACTCCAGTATTGGATATTGCGATTTCTCCAGTTGTCTGCTCAGAGGAATTTAAAGTCTGGTTAACTATAAAAAATAAAGGAGCCCTTCCAATGGTTGGGGATCTTGCATTTGACCATGATACATTGTTTTCAGGAATTAGGCATGACCCTTCACCAAGTCAAATAGACAATGGCCGCATTGCGTGGGATAATGTTAATGTACCTTCCTTGCAATCTCGAGTATATACTTCTATATTACAATCTCCTAATTGGATTGAGGCATATCCCGATACAACTATATTAGATACGACATCAAATGGTTTTGAAATTAAAAAATTTAATTTCATATCACAATATATAACTGATCAGCAGGTCACTGACGAAGATATGGAAGAGGTGTTTCTTTGCTCCTATGACCCTAACGATAAGAGCGTAAGCTATACTGGCGAAAATGTAGATAATTACTTTTTAAAAGAAGACAAATTACGATACACGATAAGATTTCAAAATCTCGGTAATTACAAAGCAAAGAATATTATAATTCGAGATACTCTTGATTCTTCATTAGATTTTAATTCATTAAGGGTACTATCATATTCACATATGGTAAATGTAAATATTGATGAAGAAGGCATTGTCGTTTTTAGATTTGATAATATTAATCTCCCACCGGAAATACTCCAAAAAGCCGAAAGCAATGGTTTCATAAAATATGAAATTGAGACAAGTCCTGAAATAACCAACGAGACTGAGATAACCAATAAAGCATATATTTATTTTGATCATAATCCAGCTATTATAACTAATGAAACATATAGCCAAGCTGTAGACAAGTTACCCTCTGAAGGTGTTTTGAATGAAATAGAAGATGTAAATGGTACCTACTTTTCACTCTACCCTAATCCATCAAATGATGTCATACATTTGAAAACAACCAATAGTCAATTGTTCAATTATCAGATTGTTAATACTAATGGACAAATATTATTTTATTCTAAAAACCCAACTATCTATGAGATATTAGAACTACCACCTGGATTATATTTTTGCAAAATATATATGATAGGTAGTCATTCATATTTTACTAAAAAAGTAGTTATCCAATAGTCCTATCGAAATGACTATAAAGATTTAATCATGATGCTCATCCCAAGATGATTCATAAACTTGCAACCAATTCTGTCTTGTAATCTGAAAAAGAATAACTATATCAGATATATGTCATGAATCGCCTAATATAGCTTGAACACTATTCTCTATAACAAGTTTGTATTAATAGTTGAAGAAATTCTTCTTCCTTTACAGTGCAGTAATCTACTAATCATGCCACAAGCTTCTTACAAAAAGAAATTCGACCTATGGTTCTCAAGTATGGGGTGGACAGCATTTCCATTTCAGAAGAAAGCCTGGGATGCTTGTGCCAGAGCCCACTGTGGTATCGTCAATGCTCCTACAGGTAGCGGCAAGACGTATGCATTATTCTTAGGTGCCGTTGCTTATCATCTTAGACATGCTAAAAAACAAAAGCTTAAGCGCAAAGGACCGATCATCATATGGGTAACACCTATAAGAGCACTGGCCAAAGAAATAAAGATATCTATAGAAAAGGCTATTGCAGGCTTAGACTTAGGGTGGCAGGTAGGTATCAGAAGTGGTGATACCACTACAACCGAACGCAAGAAACAACTGTCCCATCCTCCCGAGGTCTACATCACTACACCAGAGAGCTTGCACGTAATTCTCGCAACTAAAAAATATCCCAATTTCTATGGTTCAGTGCAAGCAGTTATCATAGACGAATGGCATGAGCTAATGGGCAACAAGAGAGGTGTACAATGCCAACTTGCGATATCACGTATAAGAGGCCTTAATCCTAATCTTCTCATATGGGGCATATCAGCTACTATAGGTAATCTTGATGAAGCATTAGAAGTACTATTAGGTGATCATAATATAAAGGGCAAAGAACTCATCATCGCTAATGTCAAAAAACAAACTGAAGTCGTAAGCATTTTTCCAGATAGTATAGAACAGTACTCCTGGTCTGGGCATCTGGGATTACGATTGGCAGATAAGTTACTTCCCATCATTTATGAGAATAAAACCTCACTTATATTCACTAATACCAGAGCACAGAGTGAGCTTTGGTATCATAGGCTTTTAGAATTAGATCCCAGTCTTGCTGGAGTCATGGCATTACACCATGGATCTATATCTAAGAAGATAAGATCATGGGTAGAAGACGGCCTCTATGATGGCAGTCTTAAGACCGTGATAGCGACATCGAGTCTTGACCTGGGTGTAGACTTCAGACCTGTAGAGGCGGTTGTGCAAGTTGGTAGTCCTAAGAGTGTATCCAGATTCATGCAGAGAGCAGGCCGATCTGGTCATGCTCCTGGAGCAGTAAGTAAAATATACTTCCTTCCTACTAATAGTCTTGAGCTACTGGAAGCTGCTGCTCTACGTGATGCATTAAAGATTAAAAATGTAGAAAAACGTGTACCATACATACGCAGCTGGGATGTGCTCATACAGTACCTCATGACATTAGCAGTATCTGAGGGATTCCGTCCAGAAGATATCTTTCATGAGGTCAAGAATACGCATTGCTATAGTAGTATGAATGAAGAAGAGTGGCAGAAGATATTAGCATTTATAGTCAATGGCTCTCAATCTCTCCAGGCCTATGATGAGTTCCAGAAAGTAGAAATAGAAGATGGTATATATAAGGTCACTAATAGAAGGATAGCTATGCGACAGCGCCTAAGTATAGGAACCATACCGAGCGAATCTATGCTCAATGTCAAATACCTAAAAGGTGGTCGTATCGGTACTGTAGAAGAATGGTTTATCAGTCATATGAATGTGGGAGACAGCTTTTGGTTTGCAGGTAGGCCACTAGAGTATGTTATGATCAAAGATATGACCGTCCTCGTCAGAAAAAGCTCCAAAGTAACTAAAAGGATTCCCGCATACTTAGGAGGTCGTGTCCCTCTCAGTACAGAAATGTCAGAAGTCCTCCGAGCTAAAATATATCAATACAAGACAGATAGTAATAAAGGAGAAATTGAATTACAACGGCTGGCACCCTTACTGGAATTACAGAAAGAAAAAAGCATACTACCATCCAAAGACCAATTCCTTATAGAATACTTCCAATCACGAGATGGCTATCACTTATTGATGTATCCATTCGAAGGTAGATATGTACATGAGGGCATGGGTGCATTAATAGCTCAGAGACTATCCAAAGAAATGCCTATCAGCATATCTATAGCTATGAACGACCATGGATTCGAATTACTAAGCGATAAGAAAATAGATATTGAAAAGTGGATAAGCAAAGATCTTTTTTCGCCGAAAGGCCTATCCACTGATATACAATCAAGTATCAATGCAACGGAATTAGCTAGGCGAAAATTCCGAGATATCGCAAGGATATCTGGTCTGATATTCCAGGGATTTCCTGGTAAGGTTAAGAAGAATAGACACTTACAAGCTTCTTCGTCATTACTCTTCGATGTATTCCGAGATTATGATGCTGACAACTTACTGTATCTCCAGACATTCGAAGAGGTGATGACCTTCCAACTAGAAGAAGCCAGAATGAAAGAAGAACTTGTAAGAATACAAAATCAAAAATTTGTATTTCAGTATCCTGACAAGGCTACCCCGCTGGCATTTCCTATAATGGTAGATAGAATGAGAGAGAAGATGAGCTCAGAAAAATTAGAAGATAGGATCGCTAAGATGAAGGTGCAGTTGCTGAAATAGTAGCATTTACAACAATAGCTTAATCATGCTTACTATATTTGTACCCTCTTCACAACAGAAAAGAAATAATGGCTGACAAAACAAGCATCAATAAATATATAAGTGACACAGGATACTGCTCTCGTAGAGAAGCTGATAAGTATATAGAGCAAGGTCGTGTTCATGTTAATGGAAAGGTGGCTCAGAAGGGTAATCGAGTCAGTCATGAAGATGATGTAACTGTCGACTTTGAAGCTGTCGTCAAGAAAAAAAAGAAAAAGAAAGATTATATCTATATCGCTGTCAATAAAGCTGACGGAATAGTATGTACGACTGATCACAAAGAAAAAGACAACATCGTCGACTATGTCAATTATCCCAAGCGGATATTTCCCATAGGAAGGTTAGATAAAAATTCTACTGGGCTTATTCTCATGACTAATGACGGTGACATCGTCAATAAGATACTACGAGAAGAAAACAATCATGAAAAGGAATATGTCGTCACTACTAATAAACCGATCACAGGAGAATTCGTACAAAGTATGGCAAGCGGAGTCCGTATAATGGGTACAAGAACTAAGAAGTGTAAGGTCAGAAAAATGGGTAAGAATTCATTTAATATAACATTAACACAAGGACTCAATAGACAGATACGTAGGATGTGTAATGCACTAGACTATAAGGTCGTCACATTACATAGAACACGTATTATGAATATTACTCTGGGCAAATTAAAAATAGGTCAATATAGATTTCTAACTGAGGATGAATTAAAAGAAATGAAGTCTAAGCTCTAATTATTCCAGCTATTATTTTTGTAATTCGCTTACACCCTCGACATCTATATTATCATACCTTCCAGATTCTAAGATATAGAATAGCTCTTCCATAGTCTTGATAGGCCCTGATGTTACCGCTAGGTTAACTAACCATGCTGGAAGCTTTCCAGCTGGATCCATCTTAGCATAATACTCTATATCTATCCATCCATTGTTCTGAGGTGTCAGTTTATAGGTAGATATAAAATCTTTGACTCTAATATTAGCATCATACTCTTCTACCTTACCCACAACACCTTGTGATAGAGTTGATATAATTTTTGTATCAGGATCTTGAGTCCATGTATATTTGATAACTAAGTCTCTATCTGTAGCTGGAAATGGTAGATCAGACTTGATATAATAGATCAGAGTGTGGTCATTAATCTCCTCTACGGTATAAGATTCTGGGCTTTTGTATACCCAGTCTTTATGTCCTTCAGTATCTTCAAATGCTGCCATGATAGCATTAAGTGAAGTCCTACATTTAGTAAGGATCTTTATCTCTTTGAATTTTTCTCCTTCTAACTTTCTGGTGTATACTTCGATATTATCAGTCTTATTCTTAAGTTCCCAATCACCGTCTTGACTATACACCGGAATGATATATAAAAAAGTAAATAAGAAAATTATACTACGGAAACTCATATCTCATATTTGATATACAAATGTATGACCATAACTGCTGCGATATTACAGATATAAAGACATTAACTTTAATATAAGATATAGTAGGAGTGTTACAGAATGTTGTTTTTTTTAAGCAATAAGTAAGCATAAGCTACATACTAAATGCCCATAATGCACTATTATGTGAGTAACGCTGTTCTTCATGACCTCAGGTTGTATACGAAGAGATGGTTCTGCCTTTAACCCAAAGACTCAGTATATATCCTTAGACAATAATCTTATTCTACGATAGTTTTGACACCATATTGTAGCAGTTGCACTTCTGCATCACCTTGATTCTTTAGAGAAACTAAAAATAGATTGTCATAATCCCTTTCGTCAAACTCCGAGTATGCATCCTCCCCTATGAGCATATTAACGAATTGTGGTGTAGAGTTAGAGTGTCCTACTATCACTACAGTCTGATTCTTATGTATAGTCAGAAGCTTACTCATAAGTGGCTTGAAGTCGCGGGGATCATATATTTTCGTTGGTATAGATTTCTTCTGAGATAAGGGCATAACCGTCTCCAGTGTCCTATTATACTCTGAAGAATAGATCGCATCTACGTTTACATCTTCTAATAAAGCAGCAAAATCTTCTGCTCTCTCTTTACCTGCTTTGGTCAAAAAAGGATTCCTCTGATCTGCCATCTTCTCCGCATGTCTAATACATATCAATGTCGTAGTATTAGGCTGGATTAATTCTGAGATATCTAACGCTGTAGTATCATTACTTACATTGCTACTCTTACAACTGAACAATAATATACTCGATGCTATAAGTAAAAATGTATATATAAATACTCTATTCATAATGAAGTGGTTTTAGATTTAAAATTCTGCACTTCCTGGATATCTTGGGAAAGGTATCACATCGCGGATGTTACTCATCCCAGTAATAAACTGTACCAACCTCTCGAATCCTAATCCAAAACCTGCATGCTCACACGTACCGAATCTTCTTGTATCTAAGAACCATTCCATCTCATGTTCTGGTATATCGAAATCTGCCATTCTTGATTTTAATACATCTAATCGCTCCTCTCTCTGTGATCCACCGATGATCTCTCCTATGCCGGGGAATAATACATCCATCGCTCTCACCGTCTTATCATCATCATTCATACGCATATAGAAGGCCTTGATATCTTTAGGATAATCCGTTAGGATAACTGGCTTCTTAAAGTGTTTCTCAACAAGAAATCGCTCATGCTCTGACTGCAGATCAGCACCCCACTCTTCTATGACAAACTGGAATTTCTTCTTCTTATTAGGCTTAGAATTCATTAGAATCTTGATGGCCTCAGTATAAGTTAATCTCTCGAAGTCGTTATCTACACAGAATTGTAACTTCTCACGGAGTGCAAGAGGTGATCTCTCATTCTGTGGTTTTTGTTTCTCCTCATTAGCTAATCTACTTTCGAGAAACTCTATATCATCAGGATTATGTTCTAAGCAGTACTTGATGACGTACTTCAGCATATCTTCTGCGAGATCCATGTTATCATCTAAGTCAGCAAAAGCCACCTCTGGCTCTATCATCCAGAACTCTGCGAGGTGACGGCTTGTATTACTATTCTCAGCTCTGAATGTAGGTCCAAATGTGTATACTTCAGATAATGCAAGTGCCCCTAATTCTGCCTGAAGCTGTCCTGATACGGTCAGCTTCGCTGACTTCCCGAAAAAGTCTTTTTTGTAATCAACATTGCCATCCTCGCCCTTAGGTGCATTCTCTACATCAAGCGTAGTGACTTGGAACATTTCTCCAGCACCTTCTGCATCAGAACAAGTGATAATCGGAGAGTGGATATATGTAAATCCCCTATCATGAAAAAATTGATGAATCGCAAACGATACAGAATGTCTTATTCTGAATATTGCGCCGAAAGTATTAGTCCTAAATCTTAGGTGTGCTTTCTCTCTTAAGAACTCTAAGCTGTGCTTCTTAGGTTGTAGGGGATATTTCTCAGGATCTGCAAGCCCATTAATCACTATACTATCAGCAACGAGTTCTACAGCTTGTCCGCCGCCCTGAGATTCTATTATCGTTCCTTCTGCTGTGACTGCTGCTCCTGTTGTTATTTGCTTAAGTATCGCCTCATCTGTATTCTCCCTATCTATGACGACTTGTAGAGTCTTTATAGTAGATCCATCACTCAATGCTAAGAACTGATTGTTTCTGAATGTTCTCACCCAGCCTTTGACTGTCGCTTTATAATCTTTCTGATCTGATTGGAGTATCGCTTTTACCTTTGTCCTTTTTGCCATCGCTTCATTTTTATAAAGCACAAAAGTAGGTTTTTATGGTATAAAAAATCAGCTTTCTAATTGCGAAATCACCTCTAAGGTCTCTTTGTATATTTGATCTTGAGAAGCAGAAGTACTTGGTGCATATAAGCCCATCTCTGATTTGTTGAATATTTCTCCTATTTCTGACAAGATTTTTTCGCCGATATCTTGCTTTCTGAGTTGTGTGAGTACTTCATTATTATTGATATGCATAGCGGGTATCTTATACTTATCAGAGATATACTTCTTAGTTGCTATAGTTATCTCCTCATAGAAGGCTTTGCTATCATCTCCATCCATGAGCTGCTTAGCCTTATCTAATCTGGCCAGTGCTACACTATATGCTTTCTTACGCTTGATCTCTTCGGGATTATTATCAGGAGAATTGTTCTTTCGGGTATAGAATAATACTAAACCCAATGCTGATAGACCTATCAATCCTAACATAGAATTATGCCACCAAGAACCATATACAGATTGACTAATGGTAGAGGATAGCTTAGCTGTTGTCATAATACCATCTATCGGCTTTTCACTCTCGGTAGGGATTGCTATCGCCTTATTAGACCCCTTGAGCACATTAATCGTCGGCAGTCTCTTAGACAATGTTACATAATCTGAACTATCAGGATCAAAGAAGGTAAACTCTGCATTGAGATTATACCTGCCTGGATACTTAGGCACTAGCAGATACTCAAATATCTTAGCATGGGTTATCTCAGGACCATTCTTATAGGTCTCATCATCAAGGATATTAGGGTCGTATACTTCCAGTGAATCATTAGACGGCCACTTCGGTGGTATGACCGTTTTGCTATCTCCATTACCTACGATTTTCATATTGACGATGATGGCGTCATCTGTCGTTATACTTCTCTTAGGTGTACTCGCCTCCATTCTATAATTACCTACCGCTCCAGAATAATTGAGTGCAGTAGCTGGCGTATTTCTGACGATGATCTTAAGTGGTGTCGAGAGGACCTGTTTTTTTATTAGCTGCTGAGAGAAGAAAAAACTTCTCGATCGCTGTTGTCCCTTCTTGGCTATGCCTAATTCTATCCCTACAGATTCTATATCATAAGTACCTGTCTGCTGTGGAAACAATATGAGTCGCTTGACAGACTTAGTATAGTACTCCTTTCCATTATAGATCTCTCTTTGGAATCCAGATCTACTCGCTCTTATTTCTTCCTTATAGAATCCATCAAATTCTGGTTCGGTAATCATATTAACTGTCCTTACATCTAGGAGTGTATATAGCTTATAGTCCAGTATTAACTGCTGCCCTACATAGGCCACAGAGTCTGATATCTCAGATATAATAAATACATCTGCCGTCTCAGTATTACTCTGACTTGCTTTGATGACTTCTATTCTTATGGGGTCTGTTGATCTTATGCCGGACTTCGTTTTGATCCTGGCAGCGCCGATTTTTTGTATGCCTACCTTCTTAGGCCTTACAGTATAGCTGAGACTTATTTTATTACTTCTGCGGCCATTGACAATAGTCATAGAAGTCGACTGATTAGGTCCTGATAGTACATCGAATCCAGCAAATGATGGCGGTGTAAAATCAGATCCACTATCATTCTCAAGAATAAACTGTACCTCTACATATGAGCCTTCGATTATCTTAGTCGCATCG
>CALLAG010000209.1 GCA_938002705.1 uncultured Saprospiraceae bacterium
TGGATGGTTCATCGGCTACACTGATGATCTTGTCATTGGGGCTTGGGTAGGGACAGAAGATCGCCGTATGCACTTTAGAAACCTGGGTACAGGATCAGGTGGTAGGACAGCACTGCCTATGGTCGGTGCTCTATTCGAATACGCTTATGCTAAGGATAAATTATTTCCTCAAGTTGCATCTGAATTAGAGTTTGACTGTCCAGATGTCCTCGATGATGAGGCATACAGTCTATATCTACGTGGTAAGGAAAGAGAAAATAGTAGAAAGAAATTCGGTGGATGGCTTAGGGATATCCTCAGTGGTAGAGATCCTAATCGACGAGATGATAATGATGACGATTATAAAAATAAAAATACTGACGAACGATTAAGAGAGATAGAAAAAGATAAGAAGAAGTGGAATAAGAAGCTGAAGAGGAAGCGCAGGAGGCGAGGGTAGTACTATCTCATAATGTGATATTTGCCCATACATCTTATAAGCTCGTAATGAGTAAGTACTTAAATATTGTAATCATTTTACAGATTTATTTACCTGTGATTTTCTCATATAGCATCTTGGATATATCGCGTATCAGATCATAGATAAATTCTATAAATAGTAAATGAAGGGTTCTGCCATTTATAACTTAATAACCTACTATAAAAAAAAGACAAAGCTGTGTTTCTTATTGCAAAGCGGTGTTACTACTACCTCAATCGATCCGAAGATCTAACCAGCTTCTCATCTTTATTGATGAATATATTAGATAGCATAAGCATGATTACAGATACCGCAGGTATAAATAATCCAGCTTGATTAGATACTTCTACAGTGGTAGGTATCGACTGCCCTTCAGAATTCATAAGATACAATGCAAATCCTCCAACGGCAATAGCAGCTACGGCACCTAATAATGCAAGACGTTTTTGAAGAATTCTATTCTTGAATAAAAATATAGTGACTATAGAGATGATCCCTCCTAAGATGCATGCACCTAATAAGATCGGATTATCTTGGATATTAAATAACTGATCCTCGAATAATGGCGTTGTCACCTCACTGCTCTTAGCAAATGGAAGCTTGAATAAACTAAAGAACCCTGCACCAGCTATAAGTAAGAATATTGATTGTATACGCTGTATCATATGTTTATTTTGATATTTATCACAAGAAGCCATAAAAGTAAATCTTATAGAGTCTAAATACAATGAAATCACTTCTGTAATTTAGATCTTCTAAAATTATTCAATTATATACTTAAGATATTACACAATGAACTTAAGCTTCTGGGAGAGAGAATATTGGTACGATACATATGATTTTCTCATCGTAGGTGCCGGTATTGTTGGTTTGACTACTGCCTTAGAGTTAAGTCATAGATTCCCCAATGCCAAGATCGGAGTCATAGAAAGAGGGGCTATGCCTTCTGGAGCCAGTACTAAGAACGCTGGTTTTGCTTGTTTTGGGACAGTAGGAGAGATATTAGATGACCTAGAGACATGTAATGAGACTGAAGTTATATCTACTATAAGCTCCCGATGGCAAGGGCTACAGCGCCTGCAATCCTTGACTTCAGCTTATGATATACAGTATAAGAATGATGGTGGCGAAGAGATCTTCCTTACTGAGGAAGAATATACACTGTGTAGTGATAGACTCTCTTATGTTAATAGGTTGATACATGCTGCTACCGGAGTACCTGAGGTGATTAAGTCGCGGCATTCTACAATTAAGAACGCCTATAAGTATGGATTATACAACAGCCTCGAAGCACAACTGAATCCTGTATTGATGATCAAGTTATTTATATCAAGACTGACACATGCTGGGGTAGATATCATCTATAATATGCATGTCAATGAATATGAGAGAATAGAAGATATGTACCATGTAGCCGTCAATGATGGTATGCAGATTATGGCTAAGCATCTTATTTTCTGTACTAATGCATTTACAAGACAGCTATGCGACATCGACGATATCGTGCCTGCTCGTAATCAAGTCTTGGTCACTAAGCCTATAAGTAACCTTCGTCTTAGAGGTACTTATCATTATAACAAAGGCTATGTCTACTTTAGAAATATAGGTGATGATAGGGTTCTCATAGGAGGGGCACGGCACATAGATGCTCAGGGTGAGCAGACGAGTGAGTTCGGTTCTCATGCTGAGATTCTATCTTATCTTAAGAATTTTTTGTCATTGCATGTCGTAAGGGAGAATATTAGAGTTGATTGTGAGTGGAGTGGTATCATAGCTACGGGTATCTCAAAAAAACCGATCATCAGTAAAGTAGCTGACAGATTGTACGTCGGAGCACGGCTGGGTGGTATGGGTGTTGCCATCGGTTCTGATGTAGGTTATACCTTGGCACAGCTTATAGAGGAGACATATTAGATTTATTTTTTATTAGTAGAATAAAAATGTATTAATTACCACAGAGCTAATATTGGTTATGTGAAAAGTCTCTTACTTTTGTATCGTTAGATTTTCCCACTAATAGAATTTTCCCAATTCTAATTTTCTGAACAGCGTCTCCTAACCAGAGACGTTTTTGTACTCATTTTATTAACCAAAACTTTTATCCCATGATGTGGACCAAACACATGGGTAGGGTGAGTATGCTGTGTCAGAAACTAGCATGCCTAACTCTACTCCTTTTTATTTCTGTGATACAAATGCAAGCTCAAGCCTTAGTTTGCGACAATCAGGTCAATGTTTCTTTAAGTGGTGATTGTGATGCTGTTATAACAGTAGACATGATACTCGAAGGAACTATAGACCCGGCTGCAGTATACACAATTAACATTGAAGGCGTTACCGGTACCACTATAACTGCACCCGGCATTTATAAAGTTACCATTACTGAAGAATCAGCAATCAACAATAATTGCTGGGGATTCATACTTGTAGAGGACAAATTACCACCAGTAATTACATGTCCTTGTGATCCTAATAATCCTGTACCAGGAGAGGATTGTACTTTACCTATTTTATGTGAAGATTTTGGAGACATAGGCAATGTTGCTGTAGCTGAACCAACTATCAGCGACAACTGTCTTGACCAAGATGATTACGTATTAACTTTTAGTGATGCAGTTAATGGTACAGATTGTACGACATCACTCGTTACAAGAACATGGACATTCACTGATCCTTCTGGAGCAAAATTCAGTTGTGTAAGTGAGTATTCTATTTCTCCATTAGCATTAGCTAATCTTATCACACCTCCTACTAATGAAGTAAATCTTGATTGTGGAGCTGAGACATCTCCTGATGGAGTATTCCAGTTTGTGTATGATAATTTTCCTCCTTGTCTATTACCTTCATGCTTAGATGAGACAAGCCCTATGCATGATAGCGCTATAGAGACTTATGAGGCTCTTAGAGTTAAGACTGCTACTGAAGCTGCTTATCCAACTATCAATGGTATCCCATTGAATGGTGTAGTATGTAACTCATTAACAAGTTTTTCTGATACTGTACTACCTATATGTAGCTCAGAACCAGGCTGTGAGGGTAATGCTAAGATCATAAGAGAATGGACTATATACGACTGGTGTAACCCACTCGTGACGCCACTAAAATTCTCTCAGGTGATCAAGGCAAGTGATAACACACCACCTACAATACACGTAGATGGATTCACTACATCAGTAGATCCATGGGGTTGCTCTACGAGAGTTATATTCCCAGAACCTATAACACTAGCTGATAATTGTACTAACAATGTTAACTATGTAGTAACAGGTTCAGGTTCTTCAGATATCTATGACATAGATTTCGATCCAGCATTGGGTTACTATGTTAATGATCTTCCTGTAGGTCAGCACACTTTCTTCTACAATGCTTACGATTGTTGTGACAATGTTGCATCAGAAGGAGTTGTTGTGACAGTAAGAGATGCGACACCTCCAGTAGCGGTGACAAAGCAAGATATCGTAGTATCATTAATCCCTAATCCAGGAAACCAATTCGAGCCAGGAACAACTAAGATCTTCGCAGAAAGCGTAGATAACGGTTCTTTTGACGGTTGCGGACCAGTTAAGTTAGAGATCAGAAGAGACTCTGATATCTGCGGATTTGTAGGGAATACAACATTCAATAATGACTTCCACATAATGGATGATACATTAGATATGGATGATGGAAAGTTTGTTACTTTCTGTTGCCAAGATCTTGTAGAATTCGGTATAGATGAAGACGGTGATGGTGTCAATGACTATGCTCAGATCAAAGTCTGGTTAAGAGTATGGGATGATGGAGACTTGGATGGTGTCTTTGGAAGCGATGGTGATAACTATAGTGAAGTATGGTCATTCGTAAGACTTGAAGATAAGTCAAGACCAACTGTAGTATGTCCTGGTGACGTTACCATAGATTGTGATGCAGATGCAGGTGACCTTACATTGACTGGAGAAGCTTTCGGCGTCAGTTCGTGTGGTGATGTAGATGTAACATACACTGATTCTAGAGATCTAACTAACTGTAATGAAGGTACGATAACTCGTAGATGGTCTGTGGTAGGATCACCAGCGATATTCTGTAACCAGACTATTACATTATCTGGTACATTATTCGGTGGACCTGTAGAAGTATTCTTCCCAGAAGATACGATCATCGGATGTACTGATGCATTATTAGATATCAGACCTTACTGGACTTCAGGAAGATGTGATCAGTTAGCATACAGTGTTGACAGAGATACATTCTTCTTTGCAGAAGGTGCATGTTACAAGATCCTTAATTACTGGACAGTCATAGACTGGTGTACTTATGATCCTAATGTGGTTAACTCTGCAGGTATATGGTCAGATGTACAAGTTGTTAAGGTGATCGATGAAGATGCTCCTGTACTACTTAATTGTACTGATATCTCTGTACCGACAACTGAAAATTGTGAGAACAATGCAGTCATGTTGACTAATACAGCAGAAGATGCAGGCATATGTGCAAGCACAAGATTACTATGGACAGTACAGATCGATCTGAATAGCGACTGGACTATAGACTACACCTATTCAAGTTTAGCTCCTAACAGTAGTGAATTTTATATTCCTCCATCAGCCTCTGGTGAAGAAATCAAGATAACGCTGCCTGAAGGAGTATCTGGAAGCATGATCAATCACAGAGTCGTATGGAAAGTCTCTGATGGATGTGGTAATAACACATCTTGTACATCATCTTTTATGGTATTAGACCAAAAACCCCCTACGCCCTACTGCATTAACTTAAGTACTGCTCTTATGGTCAACGGACAAGTCGAATTATGGGCTTGTGACTTCGATCTCGGTGCTTTTGATAACTGTACTGCACAAGAAGATTTAAGATTTACATTTACGAATGTCGCTCCAGAGAACGACCCATCATACGATCCAGCTACAAGATGTTCTGCCAAATTATTTACTTGTGATGATATCGCAAATCCAGCAGGTACCGTAGTATCAGAATCTATATATGTATGGGATGAGAAAGGGAATTCTGATTTCTGTACAGTATTCTTGACACTTGTAGACAATCAAGGATCTTGTCAAGATATAGGGTCAAGACCTATAGCTAATATCTCAGGATATGTAGAGACTGAAGGTGGAGAAATGGTAGAAAATGTAATGATAGACTTACTAAGTCCACAGCCTAATTATCCTGCACAGCAGATGACTAATAGTGGCGGACAGTTTATGTTTACACAAAATCCATTTGATATGGATTACCAGATTTCTGGATATAAAAATGATGATGCATTGAACGGTGTAAGTACACTTGACCTTGTCGTTATACAGAGACATATCCTTGGATCTAAGACACTTGATAGTCCATACAAACTTATCGCAGCAGATGTTAATAATGATGCAGCGATAACGGCGATTGACTTAATAGAATTAAGAAAGCTTATCTTAGGTATCTATGACGAATTCCCTAAGAATGATAGCTGGAAGATGGTAGATGGTAGCTCTATTGTAGATGCAGCTAACCCATACACAGCAAGTGAGTCAAGATGGATATCAGCGCTTAACAATAACATGATGCAAGAGAACTTTGTAGGTGTTAAGATAGGTGATGTTAACGGATCAGTAAGAGCTAATGTAACAAGTCAAGATATCGAATCTCGATCAGCAAAGGCTATTGAGTTATCATATGATGACGTTACTTACAGTGCAGGAGATAGAGTGGAGATGACATTAAGAGGAGATCAGACTTCTGATCTTCTAGGACTTCAGTTTACATTTAAGGCTTTAGGATTAGAGCTTGTAGATGTAGTAAGCGCAGGATTAGATGTAGATGATTCTAATTTTGCTCAGTTGAATTCTGAGACGATAACGTTCTCTTGGAATTCTGACAATACAAACAGTGAAAGTGAACTATTCACATTTGTATTCGATGCTACATCGCCAGGTACGCTTAGCGAAAATGTAGCCATCACATCTGAAGTGACTATCGCAGAAGCATACAGTGCTACTGGCGATGAGATCATCCCCGTAACATTATCCGGCCGTAATAACTCTGAACAGGATTACAGTTTATTCCAGAATAACCCGAATCCATTTAGTTCAGTTACTACAATTGACTTTGTACTTCCACAAGCAGCGAACGCGACACTTTCAGTAATGGATGTAAACGGTCGTATACTATGGACAGTTAACAAAGATTTCAATAAAGGTTACAACAGTTTCCAATTATCAGATCAAGAGTTAAACGCATCAGGCGTACTATACTACAGACTTGATTCTGGTGATTACTCTGCGACCAAAAAAATGATTAAAATTGATTAAGACATTTGATTAATTAATAATCGTATAATAACGAGAGCCACACATTACTTAGGTAGTGTGTGGCTCTTTTTTTGTAAATTTTTATATGCGATAATTGTAGCATCCGTCAATATTACCGCAGAGCGGTAAAACTAATTTAGCAACAATAGATATGGTCTTTCCGACTACAGAGTAGTCGTACTAATTAGCTATGTACGATCATCCAATCAGAGTATGACCCACTCTGGGGTCAATGTAATGAGAGGATGTTGTTTTCTAAAAATAATGTGATCTCTCTGAGATCATTGCTTCTTCTTTCTTATATATAAATCAGTTCGGGAAGAAACAAAACGCGTAATTAATTTCGGAGGTTTTTTTCAATGGTCTATCAATCCTACCGCAGAGCGGTAAAACTAATTTAGCAACAATAGATATGATGCTTCCGACTACAGAGTAGTCGTATTAATTAGCTGTGTACAATCATCCAATTAGAGTATGACCCACTCTGGGGTCAATGCAATGAGAGGATGTTGTTTTCTAAAATAATGTGATCTCTCTGAGATCATTGCTTCTCTTTCTTGTATATAAATCAGTTCGGGAAGAAACAAAACACCTAATTAATTTCAGAGGTTTTCTCAATGGTCCATCAATATTACCGCAGAGCGGTAAAACTAATTTAGCAACAATGGATATGATGCTTCCGACTACAGAGTAGTCGTACT
>CALLAG010000210.1 GCA_938002705.1 uncultured Saprospiraceae bacterium
CTTATTTCTATGCCTATTCATTATCTGTACGATCACGAATGCGCAGAATCCACTCTTTCCTAACTCAGTAGTGTCTAATGATATAGATTTCATAAGAGATACGGATCCTGATTCTTTCGTTAGTTTAGAATTTGTAGGACGAGAGGATAAAGAGATGCCCAGTAGTCAGAGCAATGAATTATTTGATGAAAACACATTTGTCTTTGAAGCTACTTTTTCTGATGGAGAGACTATAGAGTTATGGTGTCACAGCTCTTTTGTAACTCAAGCTGCTGCACAAGAATATGCAGAAAAAGCTTGTCCAAGATTGGGAAAATTACCCGTTTTTCAGAGAAACATGTTAAATCATATTGTCATACACAATGGAGACGCAGGTGCTTTTGCAGAAATTCAAGGACAATTTTTCGTGCTCTATTCAGACAACATGGACCGACGCATAAGTACTAATGACTTAGAAGAAACAATATTTCATGAATCTGTCCACGCCTCTTATCAATTTATGTTTCAGAATGATACTTCGTGGCTTAATGCACAACTTTCTGATCCTGCATTCGTAACAGAATACGGGCAAGAAAATCCAGCATTAGAAGATATGGCTGAGTCAGCTCTATTTGCCTATACCTTTATCACATATCCTGGAAGACTTTCAGAAGATATCGAAGTGTGGTTAGAAACTAATATTCCTAATCGTATAGAATGGTTCCGAGGGCTATATTCTATATCTACTAATACATATGAACTTAATACGACCCTCAATATCATCACATATCCAAATCCTACTACTGAAAAATGCACAGTACAATTAGATCAACTTACTACCGAAGATTATATCGATGTATATGATTTTGCAACAGGTGCATTAATAACAAAAATGAAGCTCAAAGAAGGGCAGAATGATATTGATCTGACAGACTTTGCAGATGGTATCTATATCCTCTCTACAAAATATCATGGCAAATCTATGATCGTCAAACAATGATAATTAGACACATAAGTAAGTCATCATTAATGATAGCGATGGACAAGCTATATATTGATTACGTAAGTCCTACTTTTAACTTATTGACAATATTATGCGAGTCAGTTAATTGCAAAAAAGGATACTCTACCCTACTTAGGAAAAGCCCATTAGGATAAGCTGGACGCATTTCTGGAGTTTGTTTTTCTTGCTTTAATATAGCTGAGAATTCCTCTATAGTCATCATACCAGTACCCACTTCTAATAAGTAGAAAATACAATACCTAACCATCGCTCTGAGAAATCTATTACTGGTGATAGAGAATCGCATACGACCTTGATCTTCATTGACAAATAGCTGGCAACTCGTCACATCACAATGCGTATTTTTATACAGATTAGGTTGCTTACATAAGGGTCTAAAATTTTTAGTCTGAAGGATAAGCTTAGCAGCCTCAATCATCATATCAAAGTCCAAAGTCAAATCCTCATAGAAGGAACTATAACGAATAAGCACTGGATCTTTCTTCCAATGTATGAAATAGTCATACGTCCGAGCTACCGCATTATGACGACAATGCTGGTCATTATCAACTTCGAAAACCTCAAAAACAGAAATATCGTCAGGTAAGTTTTTATTAAGTCGAAACTTCAAATCAAAATCAGGTGCATCATTAAGATTAATCTGCATGATATACTGACTTGCATGCACACCTGCATCGGTACGGCCACAACCATAGGCACTCATACTCTTCTTAAATAACTTATAGAGTGCCAGCTCTACGACTTCCTGTACCGTATTACGTGGCTGCTTCTGTCTCTGCCAGCCTCTATAATTTGTTCCATCGAATCCTAAATGAATGAAATACCTCATATGCAGACGAATATAGAGATTGCAACCCGTAAGTATACCGAATGCTCATATTCCTTTACACAATCTCTAAGACTATAATGCGAGATTATAAAACTTGCGACATCATAAGGTCGTATAGCTATGGTTATACTCATAGTGACTTACGAAAAACCAATATAAATCTGATTGCATGAAAATAATAAATTACATTTATCAACTTATTCAGTTAATTACATAAGAGTATGAAAAAGAAACTACCAAAACCATCACCGGAAGCCAAAGCACTCTCCCTATACTTGATGGCATATAAAAAAACAAGTCCTGCTAACAAAGAAAGGTCTGTACGTATAAATAGAGCGTGGAACCAAGCACTACAAGGAGAATTAAGCATGACTGCCTATAATGAGAAAGTCAATAGTATGCTCAGACTTCTTGGTGGATATGAGAAAGTCATAGAGAAGACTATAAAATTCTATATAAAGAAAACTGGCGAATGGAAAATAAATGGCGATGATCAATACTGTACGGATGCAAGGAAAATAGCCGCTGAAATTCTGAATAGTGATAAGTCATAATTATTCTCGATCATAAATAAGCTCACCGTATAAATCTAAGTCAATGTATACAATACATCAATCAGCAATAAAAAAAATAGCCGAAGATATAGCCATCGGTAACACTTGCTATGTACACTTGTATTCAAGAAAAATAACGACTATAGATAACATGACTGAGGATACCAAAATCAGAGAAGCTCAAGAAAAGACGCAAGCAGAATTAGAACATAAAATAAGTGACTACGTTAAGATAGAACAACCAAGTACCAGCGACCAACTTGTGATGATGGAATTTTTTCTGGAGGAAATTTCTGATAAGTCAATACGAAAACAATTATCTAATGCACTGAAGCGTAAGAATCCAATTAGAAATTTTACTCAGACAGTTAACAGTAGTATAGAGCTGAGTATACATTGGGAAAACTTTAATGCCAAGGAGCATGAGCGATGGGTTGCAGACTTTATCATCGATGCTTATAATTTCTAATTATGATATGACATCTACACTAAGCTATCTCTCTAATTATTACAAACAATAATAACCCAGTATATGAAATTATCAGAATTCAAAACTATAGTCGGCACTCTAAGTGAATTGAGTTTTCAATTGCCAAATGGTGAGTCAGTACCAAGTCATTATCATGTGACAGAAGTGGGATATATCACTAAGAGATTTATCGATTGTGGAGGTACTCAGAGAGAGGAGACGACCGTCAACTTTCAATTATGGTACTCTGATGATATAGACCACAAGTTAGAACCTCAGAAGATGCTCGACATCATCCATCTATCAGAAGAGCAATTAGGGATCCAAGACTTCGATATAGAAGTAGAATACCAGTCTGAGACTATAGGCAAGTATGGATTAGAATATAATGGGAGTGCATTCGTTCTCACATCAAAGATGACAGATTGTCTCGCTCAAGATAAATGTGGTATACCTCAGGAGAAGCAAAAAATAAATCTCTCAGACCTAATGGCAAAAACGAATAGTTGTAACCCCAATAGTGGCTGCTGCTAATAGCGCAATCATATAAGGAACATAGCAAATCCATGAAACTAAGAACGACATTCAATAGCATCCGTATCCGCGTCAGAAAATCTGAGCTCAAGACATTAGACCAGAATGGAATAGTAGAAGAAAGTATCACTTTTCCTAATGGCCCTATTATGAGATTTTCATTAGAAGTAGATAAGAATACAGAAGTCCTAACTGCTCACTTAGTATCGGACAAGATCCGATTAATGATACCAGCTGAAGCAGCAGCTCTATGGATAAGTACTGATCAAGTAGGTATAGAAAATCACGTTTCTCTACCAGATGATAAGCAGTTACACCTCCTTATAGAGAAAGACTTCCCTTGCTTAGATAGACCCGAGGAAGATAAGGCAGATACATTTTGGGAACTTGCTCCCGATACGCCCGAGGCTTGCTGATCAGTTAGTCGAGTACAGAATGCTACTTCAATAGACTACGACGTATACCTACAAAAAATAAAATCAGAACTGAATAAGTAATATAGAATGGGATAACGTATGCTTCCAATTCTAATATCAGCATTACACTCATAATCAACAACTGAAAGCCTAATCCCAAAATAGACAAACTTGTCATAAACCATTTCGGGAAAGGCTTACTATTGATAGCTTGTTTATCTATAAAATATATAGTCTTATCAAAGCCAACATAGAGCACATTAAATATCTTAAAGAAGACATCTACCGTCTCTTGATTCTCTCCCGCCATCGCCATAGGCGCCTTATCTTCAAAAACCCGACTCGTCGTATCACCCTCTACATTATTACGTAATATCACATAATAATAATTATATAACGTACCCTGGAGTTGCATCCCCACGAATGCCAATAGCATATAGATAATCGATATATCACTAATGTACCAGAAGGTAAACAAGAACATGAAATTAAGAATGATATCAGCTATAGAGTCATAATAACGACCTATGTAGGAAGGCATATTTTTAACACGAGATAACTCACCATCAGCAGCATCCAGAATAGACTTAAGTATCAAGAAAAAAGCAGCTGCAAAATTCCATTGCAAAATAATGCAGATAATAGCCAATAAGCCAGATACGATAAACCATGACGTTACCTGAATAGGTGTCACCGAAGTATCTTGTAAGAATGCTGCTATGCGACGAGCTATAAACCTACCATAATCTGATAAATCAAGAAATTTATACTGTTGTGGTAATTTAGACATTAATCATTTGTAGAATAGTGTTATTTCAATCTATGGTGAAGAAAAAACAAGCGATTAGCAATGAGGTTTTACTTCACAAAGTAAAGGTACAATTTCAGAATAGGATGATATGAAAGAATACCACTATAAATCTAAAGTATCGCTATCTACCATATCGATATAACGTTTCATCTTCTTAAGGATGACCTTAAAGTGGTGTGTCTCATCTCTTGTCACGAATGTTATAGCCATACCTTTGGACTCAGCTCTACCGGTCCTGCCTACTCTATGTACAAAATCCTTAGGTGATCGAGGCAGTTCATAATTAATGACATAAGGAAGCTCATTAATATCAATACCTCTTGATATTAGATCTGTAGCTACTAATACTTGGAGGTCGCCTGACTTAAATCTACGCAGAGCATTCGTCCTTGCTGACTGGCTCTTCTTACCATGTATCGATAATGCATCGATTCCATTTTTATATAATTTTCCAGCGACCTTCTCTGCCTTATTACCTGATGATGTAAAGACAAGAACTTGCTTCATCCCTTGCTCCCTGATCAGGTGTCGCAGTAATGGTCCCTTACGATCGTCACTGACAAAGTACCCTGATAAGTTAATCAATTCTACATCTGCCACCTGCTCTGCTATCTGAATTACAACAGGATCAGAAAGTAATACTTTATTGATGCCTGACAATTGTTCGCTCAGTGTAGCTGAGAATAATATAGACTGTCTCTTCTTAGGTAAGAGCTTTACGATCTCATTCATCTCATCTTGGAAGCCCATATTAAGCATCTTATCTGCTTCATCTAATACTAAAGTCTTGACCTTAGATAAGTCGACTGCATTAGACCGCTGAAGGTCCAGTAGTCGCCCTGGTGTTGCTATCAGAATATCTACTCCATATATTGCTTTCATCTGAGGATTAATGGCCACACCACCATATACAGCCATCGACTTGATAGGATGAGGGATATTATGAGACAACTCCTTAAAGACATCAGCTACTTGTACTGCCAGCTCTCGTGTGGGCACAAGTACTAAGACCTTAGGCTGTCGTGTTCTTACAGCAGTAGCAAGATTCAGTAATTGGTTAAGTACCGGCAATGCGAAGCTGGCCGTTTTACCTGAGCCTGTTCTAGCTATGCCTAAGACATCGTTTCCTGAGATGATAGCAGGTATAGCTTGCGCTTGGATAGGCGTAGGATTCTTATACCCTAAGGCCGTAACATTAGCTATCAAAGAAGAATTGAGATTAAGATCTATAAAAGACATGAAACAGATATTATTTTAA
>CALLAG010000211.1 GCA_938002705.1 uncultured Saprospiraceae bacterium
CAGGATTGGATATGTCGTATTATAGACGACTGGTATAGATGCTTCTTGTGGATTTAGTTCTAAGTAGCTATCATATTGCTTTTCAAGCTTAAACAAGAGGACTTCGGCTGGAAGCCGAGTCTTAGATTTCGTATACGACCACAGGTCGTGACGAACAGGTTATCTTGATGTCTGAGCCACCTTCTTACTCTTGTCTATTTTCAATTTATACGGTCGACTAAATGCTTCTGGTCTCATTGCGAATCTTTCAGATAATTTGATGACCATATTCTTACTAATGTTTCTTCGATATCTTAATATGTCGCTTATAAGTTGCCTTGTAGCACCTAACTCTCTGGCTAATTCTGCCATACTGATATTCTCATCTTTCATAATTGAATCAAGTATTTCTACTGGGTTCATTCGTTTTTTAAATGTTGATTTTCTGTTATCGTACTCATCTATCAAAATTTCTAAAAGATCTATGTCATCTTTATATTTTTCCTCATCTTTTAGTCCAAGCTTTTCATGCTTATCACAATAAGTCTCATATTGTTCTATCGATATTATTTTCTTGTATTTCATTTGTCTTAAATATTAATCATGTGATGCTGATCGTCGAGATCTCCTGATCTCGATGCTGTAGGCTCTATTCTTTTACGCAATATTCTCGTTTGTAAAACCCGTAATGACTTCGGCTGAAAGCCGAGTCTTAGAATTCGTATACGACCACAGGTCGTGACGAACAGAATGTCGGTCTTATTTTTCAGTGGTTGAGACTAACTTATCATTATCATATATTTCAGTTTTTATAAGTACGCCCGTCTCTGTATAATATGACCAAGCTCCTTGTTTCTTACCTTGTAAGAAAAAGAAATCATGTTGTAGAACACCACTATTGAAATATGCTCTAGATATCCCATTTGGGATATCCATTATATATGCTTCTTCATATCTCAAAGCGCCATTATCATGAAAATACTTCCATAACCCATGAGCCTTACCATCCTTCCATGTTGAATCATATCTCAAATTTCCATTTTCTAACCATTCTTGCCAAGGACCATTCGCAAGTCCATCTTTCATAGTTATCCAAGTTTTCGGCTTACCATTAGCATAGCTTTCTATTAAGTAACCGGTATAAGGCTTATTCTCAAAAGTGGTGATTCCTATACCATCTTTTTTTGTTACTTCAGTTTTTGATTTGTCTATAACTGTTTGAGCATTAGAGCAAAATGACACAAAAGAAAAAAGTGAGAAGGCGATAATTAATTTCATTCGATATAAATTTTAGAAGTGTCTTCCTTTTCTACAATGTCTTTCTTTATTTGATCTTTAGCAAGATAAATAGCAAATAATCAGCAGCTATGAGGTATTAATACTTAAATGTAATATATCATTAATGACTTCGGCTGGAAGCCGAGCCTTAGATTTCGTATACGACCATAGGTCGAGACGAACAGGCCTTTTGGTTGACAAATCGTATTAATTTCGTATATTTGTCAACACATTATTTTCATATGTTACATAGCAGAATTAGAATGGCTCGTACTATGTCAGGATTTTCATTACAGAAACTCTCTGATCAAACTAATAATGCTATCTCTAAGCAAGCAATAGGTAAATATGAAAAAGGTCTTATGAAGCCTTCTTTTGAAAACCTACAAGCAATTAGTAAGGCTCTTAATGTTAAGCTTGATTACTTTCTGAGAGAAGGGACACTTGAACTGGGTGAAATCAAGTATAGAAAACAAACAAGGCTACCCAAGAAAAAGCAAAATGAGATAACAGAAAAGACCAGAGATTTCTTAGAAAGATATTTAGAAGCTGAAGCTCTATTAAACGAATCTCTTTCTATTAAGATACCTGTTAAAAGCTTTAGAGTTGAAACGACAAACGAAGTCGAAAGTGTAGCTTTGAAAGTTCGTAAGCTTTGGGACTTAGGTTCAAACCCTATTTATAACATTTTAGAAACTCTAGAGCAAAAAGGTATTAAAGTTCTTTACATTGATGAAGAAATAAAACACTTTTCAGGTATGTCAACTTGGGTAAATCAAAAAATACCTGTAATTGCTCTTAGTAAAATGCAAAAGGACAGAATTCGATTCACCGCATTACATGAATTGGGGCATTTAATTCTTGACATTGAAGACTTAGAAGATAAATTACAGGAACAAATATGTGACAGATTTGCTGCATCAATGCTTTTGCCAGCTGAAGCTTTGAAAATAGAACTAGGGGGGCATCGGAGAAATATCCATCTACGTGAATTATCTCTTATTAAATCAGAGTATGGGATTTCACCTCAAGCTATACTATATCGTGCAAAAGATTTAGGATTTATATCTGAAGCTTATTTTATTAGTCAAGTGAAGTTTCTTAGAATGAGAGGATTATGGAGCAAAGAAATTGGTACTTATCAAGGAGAGGAACATTCAAATAGATTATTGCAATTACTGTGCAGAGGCATTGCTGAAGAATTTTTCACCTCAACTAAAGCGGCGTCCTTGTATAATATGAAGCTAAGCGAATTTAGACGAGAAATTAATAAAATTGATGCAGGTAGTAATAACTGATGCAAACATATTTATTGATTTATTCGAATTGAAATTGTTGGACTCATTTTTTCAACTTCCTTACGATATTCATACTACAGTCTTTGTCTTGGAAGAACTTGACGAAGAATGTAGCAATTTTATTAAGGACAATTCCACTGTATTAAATATTAATGATAGTGAAAAGATCGAACTCGATTTAATAACTTGGAATAAAGGATTCACTTTCCCAGATAAATCCATTTTGTATATGGCTAAGAAGCATCAAATGATTGTTTTTTCTGGAGAAAAGAAAATGATGTCTTGGTGTAAATCTCATGATTTAGAGAGCCACGGGGTATTATTTATATTTCAAGAATTTATTGAAAATGGGTTGTTTAGTAAGAACCAAGTAGCAATAAAATTAAAGGAACTGATGGAGTTCAATCAATGGCTGCCAAGTAATATATGTTTGGATTTAATTGATAAATGGAGTAAATAACCAAAGGCATTTCTATCTAATTATTGGTAATTAAGACATATCCATAACTCTAATTCCTACCCCCTCAAAACCCCACGTTTAATAGCAGAATAATCATGCGACCCAGCCCCAAAAGCCTCGACAAGATAGTCCTTAGCAGGCAACGGAGTTATAGACGTCCCACAGGTAAAGAGATCTATGGCAACAAAATTATGCTCTGGCCAAGTGTGTATATTAAAATGACTTTCTTCTATGACGATGGTGCCTGATAATCCGAATGGCGAAAACTGGTGAAAGTAAGTTTGCACTACAGTAGCATTGGCCAGTTCTGCTGCGTGTAGCATGATGGCTTTTACCTTATCGAGGTCATTAAGAATTGTGTGGCTGCAATCATATAATTCTATAATAAAATGCTCACCCAGATAAGCTGGCTTCATTATAACTTGGTACTTTCGAAGTGGGGAATAAACTGGCAATCATCATCCAAGATAAGCTTCTCGCCACGACGGAAAGATATAGCACTGGCGACACCATTGACATTATACATGCCTAACTGGTAGTATTCGCCGTAAGAATCCTTATATAGCTCTGCGAACTCTTGATAGACTTTCTCGAAGTGACCGAAGTCGCCATCGTTTTCTTCTATGACGTTGCCTTGTTCATCGTATATTTTAATATTCTCACCGAGTCTGCCGAAGCTTACTTTCTCGACATACTTCTTACCTCTGAAGTCAGATGGATCACGAGAAGAATCTAAGAAATAAGGCAAGTCATATTTTCTGCTTACATGATCTAAGAATACCTTAGACTGATATACTAATGTATAGGCAGGATTCATCACGTACACACGTCCCGATAGTATGAGGTTGTGTAATATATCGAGTAGCTCAGGCTCATCAAAACATATGAACTCCCATGGAATCAATTTGTATAGATAATCATACTGAGCGGATTCTCCATTCTCCGCTTCTACGAATATACCTTCGTCTGTAGAGAAGTCTATATCAGGCAGATCAGCGTAGGCGACTTCGAAGCCTTCCTCGGCTGCTATCTGCATGACTAATTCAGCATTAGCGACATCTTCTTCATGACCTAATGATGTGGCTAATAGTGATGGGTGTCGGTCGCGAGATGATATAGATAATCTATTGAAGGCCACCTCCAGATGGCGCCTTAGGCTATTAAGCTGATAGGGCTCCGAGTAATGCTTAGTGAATGCATCTTGTATGACTGATGACTCTGGTAGCATGGTCGGTGTATCCGCATTATACTCAAGTAACTTAAGCGGTAAGTCTTCTACCCCTCCAGCAAAATCAAACCTGCCGAGGATATGCATATCTTTCTCATTAAATGAATACTTAATGAGTTCTATCATCTTATCTGGAAGATTGAGAAATGCAAAATCATCAGCCTTGACCATAGCGGTCAATTCTTCTTTGAAGATAGCGTAAATTTCATTTTGGGCATTGATGGCAGCGTCTATCTCAGATGGCTTAAGCACGATACCCTCGGGTACGATGTACTCATCATCTAATAAAAACTCATAACCATTCTCTTTGATAAACTGCTCTGGAATTCCATCCAGATCTACTTGTCTATCCTCCATATGATCTCGTAGATTTTCCAGAACCGAATCCTTTCTTAGCTGGTGTTCTTACTGTTCTTCTACTCGCTGTACTCTTAAGTTGTGATGTACCTTTAGTATTTGATTTGTTGAAGGTCTTATCGTCAGCATAAGCCGATCTTGATATACCTGAGCTCATAGGTCGGCCCATCATATAACCGAACATCCCTGCATAAGCGATAGATCGCATCATAGATCGGCGAGGGTTGCCTGTCTCTTCTAATCTGATCTCATCTAATGTGAATGTATCGACTGTATTATCTAAGAATGTAGCGATAATTCTAGAATCTTCTCTCTTATCTATGATCTCCTCATCAGTTATCTTAAATAAGTCTGCATCTACTTCTTTGATCTGAGCGATGATGCCTTGTGTCGGATCTTCTAATGTCTGCTCTATATAATCTGCACCTTGTGCTGAGTCGTCACTACCTCTGAAAAAACTTGAAATAAAATAGATACCAACGATAGCGTACAATCCGTACTTAAGGTAGCTAAATATACTTTTTTGCTCTGACATGATTTATAATTTATAGGTTTGCTAAATATTTATACTAAATATGGAAAAAAATATTGGGCTTACCAATAAACCGCTAATTATAATCACATTCCTGGTAGGGATGTGCTCTATTATATATGAGTTACTCATAAGTACGACAAGCTCGTACCTGCTTGGTGATAGTATCAGGCAGTTTTCTATCATCATAGGTATCTACCTTGCTTCTATGGGTCTCGGCGCCTATTTCTCTAGGTTCATGGAGAAAGATCTCTTAATGAAATTTATACTTGTAGAGTTATTGCTTGGACTCATCGGGGCATTCTCAGTGCCCTTGTGTTATTACTACTTCGCATATAGTGATGCGTCAGGATATCAGCTTTTTGTTTTATTCTTAGTATTTCTGATCGGTACATTGACGGGTTTTGAAGTACCTATCCTTACGAGAATCATGGAAGACAAATTTGATCTCAAAGACAATATCAGTAACATACTCACCTATGATTATCTGGGTGCTCTCGTTGCGACATTGATATTTCCATTCTTTCTTGTGCCTATGGTAGGCCTCTATAAGTCGTCGCTGATTTTTGGTTTGATTAATATATCTATAGGTCTCACCACCATTTATCTATACAAAGACTACTTACAAGAGAAGAAATCATTCAATCGATTACTGACCATATTTACATTCATCATGATAGCTGTCATAGGTTATATGATCTTGGTAGCCGATGCGTACATAGACAAGTGGAATAATGCGATATACAAATATCCAGTCGTCTATTCTGAAAATAGTCCTTACCAAAACATATCCGTCACAGAACAGCCTGACGAATTCCGACTCTATCTCAATGGAGCGATACAGTTCTCATCACGTGACGAATATAGATATCATGAAGCCCTCACACACATACCTCTGCAGCAATCCCCCAAAGTCGAAAACGTACTACTATTAGGTGGAGGTGAAGGCCTTGCAGCAAGAGAGATATTAAAATATCCTGAGCTGAAGCAACTCACTATTATAGATATAGATCCTGCCGTGACACGTATCAGCAATAAGTTAGACTTCATATATGAATTAAACGAAGGTGCCCTCAAGGATGATAAGGTCAATATCATACATGAGGATGCATTTAAGTTTCTTAAGAATGATACTACTCATTACGATGCTATCATCGTAGACCTCCCTGATCCATCTAATGAGGTTATCGCTCGGCTTTACTGTACAGCATTCTACGGATACGCCAGACGAAGGCTAAGCAAAGATGGTGTTCTATGCACTCAAGCAACAAGTCCTGAGCTGAGTAAGAATGCATTCTGGTGCATAGATGCTACTCTGAGAGAGGCTGGCTTCAGCTATACCTACCCATACCATGTCAATGTACCTTCATTCGGCAACTGGGGATTCATTATGGCCAAGAATAATCCTAAGTTCTCTTCTACATTAAGAACTGACCTCGAATACAAATTCTTAGAAGATGAGATGTACAATCACATTTTTTATTTTACGAAAGACATCAAAGTCGATAACGTAGAGGTCAATAGACTGGACAAGCCTGTCATCTTAGAATATTATCTAGATCACTGGCAAAGCCTACAGGGGCAGAAGCGGTGATCGTTATTTTTGTCTGAATCTTGCCTGCCCGCCTCTGGTGGGATTATTAGGATTTTTGGATTTCTTGACATAGGCGTTCTTCTGGGCTTGTAGCCCAAATGCAATATGATTATCACTAAGCTTATGAAGCTTTTGAATAGGACATTGATTATATCATCTGATTTAAATGAGCTTTAATCATAATTTAATGTATTATAATTACTAAATCTATATTCAAATAGTATTTGTGAAGATTGTATAATATCATCCGAATTGGCTCTTATAGATTCGCTTCCAAATTTAACTCCGTCTAAATAGTCTGAGTTCTGTAGAATATATGAATGATTAAATCCTATTGAAAATGAATTAGAAAAATCATATAAAATTCGGATCGCAACGGTATAATAAATATTAATCTTATCATCCCTAATATTTATTAATCCTTTATTTTCAAAGGCTTGCGTTTCGTAAGTACCATCATGGATTTCTCTAATATTTGCCAAGAAATCTTGATCATTGGTTAAGAATCCACTTTCGACTTCAATATTATTATATGGCATATTGTTACTGTCTAAGACATCCAATTTAGTCTTTGAATTACCGATCCCAATTCCAATTTTTGGTTCTATAGTCAATCTGTCTGACCATAAATTAATTGACGAACTGAAATTTTGAAATATAATGAAGTTAGTGTTGCGGTAAGATGGAAACCAATTTGTAGAAGATATTATTCCAGGTACAAATAATTCTTCGCTTAATCCATGATTTCTTGAAAAATGTAAAGATGGCTCATAGTTTAAAAAACTATTGACTTTCTGCTTATAGTAGATTTCTGAAGATACGCCATTGAAATATTCTGATCTTATATCACCAATAATTGACGATTGGCCAATTACTATTCCAAAACTATTTTCAGATTGTGAAAATCCAACCTGAGCTGTTATTGCAATTATAAGGATAGCAAATACACTCTTCATATTATTATTTTTTATATGTGAATTTAATACATATTCTACTCAAAAAATGAGTTTTCATGAATAAGGTATAATAAACACAATAAGATGCTCTACTTGCCAAGGCCTTTGGAGATACCTCTCTACCTAAGTTCAACAGGTTTTCGGGATTTCTGGAGAGGCTATCTACTGCTTATCGCAAATTTCTATTTAGACAACTTCAAATAGTTATTATCGTCTACGTAAATCATTACAACTCCATCTATTTTACTGAAGAAAATTGTAGATGGCACAGGAGTACTGCGACTATTACTCTTGAATACTTCTTTAAATTCAGTTCCGAATAAAATTGTATCACCAATGAAGCTAGCCTCCTCTTCGAAAATATTTCTATGTTCATCCGAAATGCTATTTTGGTGAATACTTGTGATTATATTACAACTAGTTCTTGCTATGAATTCATCTCCATTGAACAAGTTTCCCCTTACTCCAATAACGTCATATACAGCGATTGAATCGATATCATCAGCATCTTCAAAATGAGTAACCAACTCTAATGCAATAATTCTTCTTTCACTCGAATCTTTAAAAGAAATTTGTTGGTTCAAAGTTTTATAATATTCATGCTGAGAATCAATAATACCTTCCTCACACAATGTTCTTACGATCATATTAATTTCGTAAATAGCTTTCTCGTTGTCTACAACTAATTTTTGATCATTTCCATCTTGATCCTCAAAAATTAAAATTTGATTATTATCGTAAACAAAAAACTCTTTCGATTCCTCTTTTAATAAAAATTCACCGAGATTGATGCTTAACCCGCATTTACCACATGAGAAAAAAAGTGTAACCGCAATTATTAATAGTGTTGTCTTTAGCATTATTCTTTAATTTCTAATTGATATAGTTCTCACTTTTATAGACGATAAGAGCTCTGTTATAGTTGGTTTTTCTTTCATAATTATCATTGACCTTAAAAAAATAGATAGAACAGTAACATTAGATATTGTAAGGGCTCTCGTTCATCTAGGCTTGCAGCCCAAATCATTCACCTCCAAGAATCAATTCCTTACGGCACAAAAAAAGACCCTCGTCTTACGACGAAGGTCTTTGGCAAGCCCTCCCCCGACTGAGGTCGAGGTTCTCTCATTAGAGAATGACATTCAGTCATTCTCTTCACGCTCCGCGTGACCAATCATTCACCTCCAGGAATCAATTCCTTACGGCACAAAAAAAGACCCTCGTCTTACGACGAAGGTCTTTAGCAAGCCCTCC